>CAYUXG010000132.1:0-3469 GCA_964448735.1 uncultured Nitratifractor sp.
GGGCATCGCATCAGCGGCAGTGACATGCGCCAGAGTGAAATCACCGACGATCTGGCGCTCAACTACGGAGCCAAGATCACCATCCCCCACCATCCCGACGCGGTGGAGGGGGCGGATCGGGTGATCTACTCGGCGGCGGTACGTCCGAGCAATGTGGAGTATCAGCGGGCCAAGGAGCTGGGCATCGAGCTGCTCAGCCGTAAGGAGGCGCTGCGCTTTATCCTGGGGGACAAGGAGGTCTATGCCGTCGGCGGAGCCCACGGCAAGAGCACGACCTCGGCGATGCTGGCCGCGCTCCTGCCCGAGACCAACGCCCTCATCGGCGCCATCTCCAAAGAGTTCGGCTCCAACGTCCGCACTGCTCCCAACGACAAAGTGGTCTTCGAAGCCGACGAGAGCGACGAGAGCTTCCTCAACTCCCATCCCCATCTGGCGATCGTCACCAACGTCGAGCCCGAGCACATGGAGTACTACGAGTACGACGAGGCACGCTTTTACAACGCCTATCGCAATTTCCTCAAGCTGGCTTCGATCCGGGTGCTCAACGGCGAAGATCCTTTCCTCGCATCGTTGGCCGGGGAGATGGAGTCGCACTACCTCTACCCCTCCCGGGAGATCAAGGATCTGGAGTTCGTCCTCGTTCACGGCGAACCCCATACCCGGTTCACGCTGCGGGATTTGGGGAGTTTCGAAGTCTTCGGCTTCGGGGCGCATATCGCCGTGGATGCGGCTCTGGCGATCCTGGCGGCGATGGAGCTGGGCGAAGAGCCCGACGCGCTGCGGGAGCGCCTGCGCCGCTACCGGGGGATCAAAAAGCGCTTCGACATCATCCAGAACGACCCCGGATGCGTCGTCATCGACGACTACGGCCACCATCCCACGGAGATCCGCGCCACCCTCGAAGCGCTCAAGCACTTTCAGAAGATGCGCGAACTTCCCCGACTCAAGGCGATTTGGCAACCCCACAAATACACCCGCACCCTGGACAATCTCAAAGGCTTCGTCGAGTGTTTCGACGGGGTGGACGAGCTGGTGATTTTGCCCATCTGGTCCGCCGGGGAGATCGAGATCCCCATCGACCTCAAGGGGGCGTTCGGTCGCTACGAGCCGATCATGGCCCATCGCGTAACCCGCGAAGACGGGGTCGTCAAAGTCCTGGATGCGCAGGGGCATCTGCTGCGCGAATACCGTGAGGGGCTCATCGCCGCCTTCGGCGCCGGAGACATCACCTACCAGATTCGGGGAGAGAAGTGACGCAGCAGAAGGATTCTTTTCCCGTCGCTCCGATCGTCAAAAAGCTCGACCTGGAGGGCTATCTCCGCCGTTTCGGCGCCTTTTTCGCCCGCCCTAAACCCCCCGCGATGGAGGGGGATATCCATCAGCACCACCGCTTCGTCAAGGCATTGAGTCAGGTGCAGATCCCCGAGCCTCCCGAGATGCCCGTCATGGAGGATCGTCTGGCGAGGCTCTCCAAGCAGGCGGTGCTCTCTCTGGAGGAGATTTTCGATTTCGTGCGGATGATCCGCTACTTCAACCGTCTGCGGGCCCTGGGATTGCCCGAACCCGTCGGGAGCTGGATCGCCGGCATCGAAGTCCCCGAAGAGGTGGCCGAGATCGGCGGCTTTTTCACCGACGAGGGGGAGCTCAGCAGCGCCAAAGAGCCCGAGCTGCACGAGATCGCCGAGGCGCTGAGGCGCAACCGCGAAGCGATTCGAGAAACCCTGCGCGGGCTGGCCCACTCGAGCTCTTTGCAGGAGTATCTGGTCGATTCGCAGATCCACCTGCAAAACGGCGAAGAGACCCTGCTGGTGCGCGGCGGCTTCTCTTCGGTGCTCAAAGCGACGGTCGTCGGGCGCAGTTCGGGAGGGTTTTTCTACGTCATCCCTGCGCGTATCCGGGAGCTCAAAGAGCGGGAGTCGGAGCTGCTCAGCCGCCAAGAAGCGATCCACTGGCGCTACGCCCGGGAATTCTCCGCCGTGCTGCATCGATGGGAGCGCTTTTTGCGCTATCTGGACGCTCAGTTCGACCGCTTCGACCACTACCAGGCCCGGGTGCGCTTCGCCCGCAGCTACGACTACGAATTTATCCTCCCTCACAAGGGTCGCGAAATCGTCCTGCACGACTTCGCCCATCCGGCGATCGAAAAGCCCGTCCCCGTCAGCATCGACGTCTCCAAGCCGATCGTCCTCATCACCGGCGTCAACGCCGGGGGAAAGACCATGCTGCTCAAATCGATCCTCGCCGCGGCATGGATGAGCAAATATCTGCTTCCTTTCCGCTGCGACGCCGGGCGCACGCGCATCGGCCACTACAAGCGGATCGAAGCGATCATCGACGATCCCCAGTCGGTCAAGAACGACATCTCCACCTTCGCCGGGCGCATGTTGGAGTTTTCCCGCCTTTTCCGCGAACGCGACGCCCTCGTGGGCGTGGACGAGATCGAGCTCGGCACCGATGCGGACGAGGCGGCGAGCCTTTTTCGGGTGCTGCTCGAGGAGTTGCGGCGCCGGGAGATGAGCTTCGTGGTGACGACCCATCACAAGCGCCTGGCTTCCCTGATGGCGGGCGAAGAGGAGGTGGAACTCGTCGCCGCGCTCTACGACGAAGAGCGCCGCCGGCCCACCTATACCTTTTTGCAGGGCAGCATCGGCAAGAGCTACGCCTTCGAGACCGCCGAGCGCTACGGGATTCCCGCTCCCGTGGTGCAGAAGGCCAAGGAGTACTACGGCGAAGACAAGGAGCGGCTCAACGAACTGATCGAGCAATCCACCCGCCTGGAGGCCGAGATGCGCCGCAGGATCGCCGAGATGGAAGAGCAGACCGAAGCCCTCCGTCGCAAGGAGGAGGCGCTCAAACGCAGCGAAGAGAAGATGCGCGAAGAGCAGCGCAAGGTGCTCGCGACGCTGGAGAACCGCTACAATGCCGCGACCAAACGGGCGCTGGCCGCACTCAAAAAAGCCGAAAACGCCGAAGCCCGTCAACTGCTCAACGAAGCCCACCGCCACAAAAGCCGCGCGAGTCTCAAAAAGAGCGAAGCGAAACTCCCCAAGCTTGCCAAAGGGCAGAAGGTCCGCTACCGCTCCCACAACGCGGAGATCCTCTCCCTCAAAGAGAAGGAGGCGATGATCGCCGTAGACGGCATGCGCATGCGCGTGCCCCTCTCCGAGCTCCAGCCCCTGCCCGAAACCGTCAAGGTCAAAAAGCCCATGCCCAAAAAGCGCGCCGACATCCGGGTGGAAAAGAGCGACCGGGCCGCGCTGCATATCAAACTGCTGGGAATGCGCGCCGAAGAGGCGGAGGAGGAGCTGGACGCCTTCCTCTCCAACGCTCTGTTGCACGGAATCGGGGAGGTGGAGATCATCCACGGCACCGGCACCGGCGTGCTGGCCCGGGTCGTGAGCGAATACCTCAAACGCCATCCGAAGGTGAAAAACTTCTACCGCATGCCCGGCAACATGGGGGCGACGAT
>CAYUXG010000133.1:0-3441 GCA_964448735.1 uncultured Nitratifractor sp.
AGTTGTTGATCCGATCCTGCAGCGTCTGCACCGTCTTTTCCCGCTTGGAATAGGCGGGGAAGGCTGTCGCCGTCCCGATGAAGGTTCCGATTCCGTCTCCCGTGCCGGGCTTGCCGTCGGCACCCTTGAGGTGACAGCTCTTGCACTGCAGCTTGTCCCCGACCAGATCTTTGGTCAGGGGATGGGTATCGGTTTGGTTCAAGATGGCTTCCCCCAGCTTCACCATTCGTCCCACTTCTCCGGCAGGATACTCTTTGGGCGCCTGACCTCCCCACAGAGCGCTTGCCCCCATTCCTACGGCAACGGCGACGACGATCGACAGATTCATTCTCTTCATTCCTTCCTCCTTCATATGATGATAGGTCCATTGTAACACCCTTGCGTAAGTTTTGCGTAAAAAAGAGGCTACGAACTCTCTTTTTTCGTCAGGAATTCGTAACAGAAGGTGCTCCCCTTCCCGGGCTCGGACTCCACCGTGACGCGAATGCCGTGCTTATCGCAGATGTGCCGGACGATACTCAGACCGATTCCGAAGCCTCCCGCCACACTCTCCTCCCGATGGTAGCGGATGAAGATCGCCTCCGTATCCCGGATCCCTACTCCCCGGTCCCGAATGCAGAGCCGCGCTCCATCGGGCCTTGCGAGAAGGGTCACGTCGATCTCACTCCCGGATGGAGAGTATTTCACCGCATTGGAGAGGGTATTGTCGATGATGCGCTGCAATTCGATGCGGTTGATCCGGCAGTGGATTCCCGGCTCGATCTTCGAACGAATCGTGATCTTTTTTGCCTCGGCAAGGTCCGCAAAGGGTTCGATACGCTGCCGAAGAAATTCGGAGCAATCGATCTCTTCAGAGGAATAGGAGATGTAATTGTGTTTGATCAGATACTCCACATCCTCGTAAATTAAAGCGATAT
The DNA here is from genome assembly GCA_964448735.1 of uncultured Nitratifractor sp. Taxonomy (GTDB): domain Bacteria; phylum Campylobacterota; class Campylobacteria; order Campylobacterales; family Sulfurovaceae; genus Nitratifractor. The sequence goes on from CAYUXG010000133.1 coordinate 918, forward strand.
TCTGCACACTGTTGCGAAGGCGCCTGAGAATCTTTCCTCCGCAGGAGGGATCGAGCATCTCCAGATTGAGCTGAAGCACCCCCAGGGGGGTTTTGAGCTCGTGCATCGCATCGTTGAAAAAACGGTTTAGGGAACGGTTGGCCCGCTCCAGCGGAGCCATGCTGATCCGAATGAAGAGAATCGAAAGAAAGAAAATGACGAGAGCCAGCAGAAGCGTGGCCACGATCGCCTTGATGTAAAGTGCCTGATTCTGAGGGGGAGCCTCCACCAGGAGCTTCCGGGCATCGAGACGATTCGGTCCCAGTAGGAGCGAATATCGAAGCATCCCCTCTTTTGCTTGTTCATCACTGCTTCCGGAATCGGTCCGGAAGATGACGCGCCCCTTTCCATCCGCGAGCTCCGCGCGGTAGAGCAGCGAACGGGGAAAGGTGAAAACCGACCCGCTTCCCCGGGAAAATTCGTCGATCGATTTCCGCACGCTCAGAGCGTATCGCTCCAGAGATTTCATCTGCCGCCCGCGAGCCAGCTCCTTCTCCGCCTGAAGATAGAAAAAGGTGGGGATCGAGAGAATCAACGTGATGACCAAGGCGAAAAGGGAGGCGTTGCGGACGACGATCCGCCGGTCACTGCGGATCAATCCGATACCCCCTTCCCCTCCGATTGACGATTAGCGACGCATCGCTTTTGTCCCGGATGCCCTTGATGCACATGCGGATATCCGCTTCGGTGACGCTCTTGCCGTCCCAAAGCTCTTGCCAAAGCTCCTCGACGGATACGAATTGGCCGAGATGAGTCACCAGATACTCCAGCACATCCCGCTCTCTTCCGCTCAAGGGAATCTCCTGCCCCTCCGGGTCCAAAAGGGCCTGCCGGTGAAGGTCGTAGCGATGATCCGCAGGCAGGGATACCTCCTTTTGGCTACTCTGGAAATAGAACTGTTTGAGAAGCTGTTCGATCCGGTAGCGCAGCTCTCGGGTGGCGAAAGGTTTGCGGATGTAGTCGTTGCATCCCAGTTCGTACCCGACGGAGAGATTGTCGATGTCGGTGAGGGAGGTGACGAGGATGATCGGGATTTCATTGCCCTCTTCCCGAAGCGTTCGGAGGATTTCGTAACCGCTCATTCCCGGTACCCGCACATCCAGCAGCAGGAGATGGTAGTGGCGCTCGAAGAGTGCATCCAGCGCTTCCCTCCCGTCTCCGAAACTCTCCACCTCGTATCCCAGCCCTTGGAGATACTCCTCCATGCTCTCCCGATAGGCGACATCGTCTTCAAGTAGCAGCAGCCTCATCGGATTCTCACCCGTTCATGATCTCCCGTCACCACCGGAACGGGATGAAACTCTTCGGCGGGCAACGGGGATCGGGCCGAAGTGAGCGCCACGACGAAATAGCCCAGTTTTCGCCCTTCGAAATCCTGAAGCCGGAAGTAGCCGAAGGCATACCCCTCTGCACTGAAATAGCCGTAATCTCCCGGATCCGGGGGAAAAGAGGAGTTCAACGCTTCCGCCGCCTCCGAAACATGCCCGGGATTGACCAAGACAAAGTCCCCGGCGATTTTTGGATGACTCTTCAATTTCGATGCCACGGAGAGATAGCGTCGATTCAGCAAAATCAAGAGCCGGTATCCCGCCTCTCGCATCTTTCTCTCCAGATCGTCGAAGCCCTCGATCACTTCGATCGACCCCAGATACTCCCCTTCGTCGATCATGGGAGAGATCGCTTTGATGTTGAGCCGTTTGCCCACCTCCACCGAAACCAGGGGCCGATGGGTACGCCGAACCTGCACGATGCCTTTGCGGAAAGAGGCGAGCTCTTCCCTGCTGGCGTTGTAATCCCAGCTGCGAAGGTAGCTCCGCACCCGTGCATCGTGGATCTGGATATCCACATGGTACCCCTGAAGCCGCTCGAGCCGCTCGATTTTGGAGCGAATCAGATCAAAGAGCTCTTTTCGGCGATGAGCTTCGTAAGCTTCAAGTAGAGGCCTTTCCTGACTCAGAAGCAGAGAGAGGGAGAGCGCTTTCTCCTCCTCTTCATCCAACATCTTCTTCGTCAGTGTGATGGCGTGATCGAGCTCCTGCAGGGTCTGCTGACGGGATTCGGAGCGATAGAGCGTCACGATGAGAGCCAGAAGTGCGAAGACAAATCCCCCGACTCCGAAGATCAGCACCGTTCGTCGGATCTTCGGGGAGAATTTCATCGAGTCAACCCTGTCGCAAAGTGGAACTTCTCCATCCCTTTCAAACCCCCTGGGTCATATCGAAGATCCGGATATGGAGACGATCGGAGTAGCGGTATCCATGCTTCAGGCAAAAATCGAAAACCGCCCGATCGTTATACCACAGCGTCTGACGACTCTCTCCCACGGGCATGCAGAAGATCTCCGCCTCCGGCAGGATCGAACGGATTTCGGCGATCTCCTCCTCGGCGCTTCCCGACTCGATCAGTTCCCGATCGACGGTAAATTTGAGGAAATACTCCCGCGACTCGGCCGCAATGCGTTTGAGGACGTCGGAGGCCAACCTGC
>CAYUXG010000134.1:0-3415 GCA_964448735.1 uncultured Nitratifractor sp.
CCGAGATAGCGCCCCTCTTTGTCGACAAACGGGACGAAGTTGGCATCCAACGTCGAAAAGGCTTTGACGATGTCCTCCTGCCGGTACTCTTCGCTGATGACGAAAGGTCGGGGGGTCATGATCTCCCGGCACTTTTGATCATGATGGATATGCGTAAGATAGCTTTTGCGCACGTCCCGCAAAGAGACGACGCCGATGAGCTTCCGCTCTTCGTCCACGACGGCGAAATAGCGGGTATGATAGCGCCGAAAAAGGCGGCGAAGTTTTCTCAGACCGGTTTCGGGGCGGATCGGAGGAATCTCCGCAACGTACTTCCGAATGTCGAGCGTGCGGAAAAACTCTTGCACCGATGTGCTGTCCGGGTCGATCCCTTTTTGGATCAGGCAGCGGCGGAAGTATCCCCCCGTTTCAAACTTGGAAATCATATATCCCGTAATCGCCGCGACCATCAACATCGGAAGCATCAATTGATACGAGTGGGTCAATTCGGTGATGATGATCGTCGCCCGCAGAGGGGCTTTGGAGATCCCTGCAAGCATCGCGGCGCTTCCTACGAGCGCGAAGACCTGAGGTTCGAGCCCCCAATGCAATCCCAGATTGCCGAGCCAGTATCCCCCAAATGCGCCGATGACGATCGAAGGCGACATCAATCCCCCGAAGATTCCCGATCCGATGCTCAGCGCGACGATGACTAGCTTCGCGAGGGTCACCTCCAACGCCACGTGCGCGGCATATCCCTGGGTAAAGATCTTCTCGACCGCATCGTACCCCACGCCTTTGGCTTCCGGGACCGCCACGATCACCAACCCCACCAGCAGCCCTACGGCCGCCGCCCGATACTTCCACATCTCGGCGTAGCGCAAGCGAAGTTTGTTGAAATAGCGCAGCAGTTTGAGCAGCGTCAAACTCAGCGCGGCGAAAAAGATCGCCGCGATAGGCACGAACCAGAAATAGCGGTCGCTGTAAGGAAGATGCGGGACGTAAAAGGCAGTAAAATCCCCGATGAAATGGTCGGAAAAGACCGTGGCGGTGCTGCACGCGACGATCAGAGGAATGACGATGTAGGAGTTGATCTTGCCGATGATGATCTCAAGCCCGAAGACGATCCCCGCAATCGGAGCGTTGAACGTCGCGGCGATTGCGGCAGAGACCCCTGCGCTGAGATAGATGGGTACGTTGACGTGCTGGGCGCGGATGGCTTTGAGGAAAAGCTCCGTTCCCAAGCCCCCCAGCTTGGCGATCGGCCCCTCCCGCCCCACGGGAGCGCCGAATCCGATACTGAAGGAAGACAGAAGCAACACCACTGCCCCGCGCGTATGGGAAAAACGCCCCGAGAGCAGCGCGATGCGTTTGGCGACGTTGTCGATGGTGACGTTGGATTGGTCGATGAGAAATTTGGAGATCAGCAAATTGGAGACGTAAAAGAGTGCCGGCATCGTCAGGAGATAGAAATAGGGCGTATGCAAGAAATCAAATGCGGCAAAGATATGGGCGAAAAATCCGATCGCCTTTCGGAAAAGAATCGCCGAAAATCCGCCGATGATCCCGATCAGCACGGGAATGGCGAAGAAGTGAAGAAGGTCCTCTTTGCAAAACATCTATTTGGATTCCGTCATGTGTGAAGTGAAATCCCGCAGGCTTCCTTTGAAGACGTTGTCTTGCCCCAGATAGAGGCTGTATCCGAAGCTGGCGATGTAGCTGGTGATCACCGCCGCCGTCATGGGGATCACCACATCGTCATGGCTCATCTCCGTAATCATCACGATCGCGGCCAGAGGAGTCTTGGCCGCCGCCGAGAGCGCGGCGCCCATCCCTGCCAGGGTGAACATGATGAGCTGATTGGGAAAGATATGCCCGAAGATGTTGCCCACTGCAGTGCCGATGATCAACACCGGCAAAATCAACCCACCCGGAATCCCGAACCCCAGCGTCAGGCTTGTCAAGAAAATCGTCAAGACGATGATCCCGATATCCACCGGAACGCTAAATCCATGCTGCGCCATCGTCGAGAGGATCTTCATATTCGCCGGAGCCGAAAGGATCTCCGTACTTTGGGTGATCCAGTAAAGCCCCATCATCAGGGGAATGCCCAGCAGCGTCCCGACCAGGGGGCGACGCCCCGAAGGAATGAGCTTGGCGAACCAGAGACAGAAATGGAAAATCAGCGTGTAGAGGTAGATCACCCCCGCGATGATCAAGCCCATCAAGACGATGTAGGGGATGCTGCTCATATCCCAGACCGCCTTGTGGGAGAGTTGGATGAAAGCATGGTTTCCCCGGAAAAAAGAGAAAGTCAGATAACTGGTAATCGCCGCGACGATCATCGGCATGAAGGGACGATAGTCGAAATCGTACATCTTCTCCAGCTCCATGGCGAAGATCGAGCTACCCAAAGGAGCCTTCAGCAGTGCCCCGGTAAAAGCGCCGCCGCCGATAAGCCCCAGGATATTGCGGTACTTTTTGCCGAAGCCGTAGATCCGGCCGATCCACTCACCCAAGCCGATCCCGAGGAAAAAAGAGGGCCCTTCGCGTCCCGCGACGAATCCGCCCGAAAGTACCAAAATCGAGACGCCGAGCTTATAAAGCAGCGTGCGGATCTGCACGAAACCGCGACTGCGGAGCAGATGCAGTACGGCAAAGCCGATCCCCGGCCCTCCCGTCTCGGGCACTTTGCGGATCGCATAGCCGGTGATAGCGGCCACCAGCGCCGGAAAGACGAAAAAGAGAATCAGATCCGTCGAGAGAAACCGGTTGATCTTGACGACGAAAAGATCCATGAGCGACGCCACTGCCCCGGTCGCCACTCCCACCGCGACCGAATAGGGAAGCCAACGCCCGAGAAAAAAGAGGATCGACATCGAATCGAGCCGGATATTGGAGTGGTGGATATTGTGCGATATGCTTCGAATCGCTTCAAAGAGTTTAAAATCCGATCTCCCGAACGCAAGCTTCAGCAACCATTTCATTTCGCTTCTCCTTTTCCCAAACGATGAAAACGCCCTTCGCGATTTCACCGCGGAAACCGCGAATCCACCTCTATTGTATCACTTATCGATAAAATTCATTCATCTTATAGGGACGATCGGCTCCAAACAGCGAAAAATACGAGAGATAACCGCTCCTTAACTCCCCTTTGGGTACACTATCTTCACTTTTTGCCGCGATGTGCGGCATGAACCTATGTTTTGGAGCACGAAAATGAACGAAGCCAAAGTTATCTGGATGGACGGAGAACTGGTTCCCTGGGGCGAAGCCAAGGTCCACGTCCTGACCCACACCCTCCACTACGGCAACGCCGTCTTCGAAGGGACCCGCGCCTATCAAACCGCCGAGGGGTTGGCGATCTTCCGCCTCGAAGATCACTGCCGGCGCCTCTACAACAGCGCCAAGATCGTCGCGATCGAGCCCAACATGG
>CAYUXG010000135.1:0-3393 GCA_964448735.1 uncultured Nitratifractor sp.
ATCACCCTCGGAACCCTGAGCATCGCCCTGATCGCCATGACGATCGTCATCATGCTCGCCGTGCTCAAGATCTACCTCAGCAACCGGATCTACTACGAAAGCCGCAAAATCAACCATCTCGCCTCGGAAGTCGCCGCGCTTCGGGAGGAACACAGCATTCTGCAGATGAACGTAGAGCGCCTCAAATACAAGAGTGAAGTCACCGATACGATCTTCACCATGGATTCCGATACGGACGAGGGCTCCGGAGATGCAGGAGGAGAGCCGTGATCCGACGTTTTCTCGCCTTCTCCCTCGACCGGCCCATTCTCAACCACATTCTTTTCATCCTCGTCATGGTCCTGGCGATCTTCGCTTATCAGAAGATTCCCAAAGAGATCTTTCCTCCTGCCGATCTGGACAAGATTTCTATCCGGGGAGGCTATCCCGGCGCCAGCGCCGACATCCTGGACAAGATGGCGGTGCATACCATCGAAGAGGATCTCAAGAGCGTGGAGAACATCAGTGACATCGAAACGGTGATCCAAAACGGCTCTTTTTCCATCACCGCCGACATCAAGCCCGGTGCCGACCAGCAGCTTGTCCTCGACGACGTCAAGGATGTGATCGCCAACGTCCGCAAAGATCTCCCCGCCGATATGGACGAGCCGATCGCCCGAGTCGTCATCCACAGTTTTCCTCTGCTGCTTATCGCCATCTCCGGCGACACCGACAAGGCCCGACTTCTCGAAGCCGCCCGGGCACTCAAAAGCCGCCTCTCCAGTTTCAAAGCCCTCAATACCATCGACATCCGCGGCGATACCGACCGGGAACTCAAAATCGACATCGACGAGAAGCGGCTGGAGGCCTACGGCATTCCCAAACCCCTCTTCTACCAGGCAGTATCGGGGCTGAGCTCCATCTATCCCGCAGGAACCTTCCGAAGGAAAGGGCACGAAATCTACCTCTCCACCATCAACGGGGAAAAAGAGGCGGCAAAACTGCGTGAGACCCTGCTGAGCATCGGCGATCGCAGAATCCGGCTGGGGGATGTGGCCAAGGTAGATTTCGGCCTGGCGACTCCCGACGAGATCTCCCACTTCAACGGTCACCCCAACGTCTCCCTCAACCTGAGCAAAACCGCTCAGGGCAACGCCATCGCCCTAAGCCGACAAATCCGGGATGTCCTGCGCAACTTCGCCAAATCCTGGCCAGGCCTGCACTTTCAAGTCTACACCGATACCTCCATCTGGATCAAAAATCGCATCAACCTGGTCAGCTCCAACATCTTCTTCGGCCTGATCCTAGTCTTCGCCGCCCTTTTCCTCAGCGTCAACTGGAAAATCGCCGCCGTGGTCGCCATGGGAATCCCCACCAGCTTCTTCATCGCCCTTATCGGCGCCCAGATGCTCGGATACAGTATGAACATGCTCACCATGCTCGGTGCCCTGATCGCCCTGGGGATGCTCGTGGACGAAGCGATCGTCGTGGCGGAAAACATCTACCGCCATCTGGAGATGGGCAAACCCCCGCGCGAAGCGGCGATCGACGGTGCCGCCGAAATGTTCCCCGCCGTCGTCACCGCCACCATGACCACCGTCTTCGCCTTTTTGCCGCTGCTGATCATGAGCGGCCAGCTCGGGGTCTTCATGAAGGTTCTGCCGGTGATGATCACGATTTTGCTGCTGAGTTCCCTTTTTGAAGCCTTCTATTTCCTTCCCCTGCATGCCAAGGAGCTCTTCAGCATCGGCCACCGTATCCGCCATCACGAGCCCAGCCCCTTCTGGGATGCGGCGATGCAGCGCTACAGCCGCTTTCTCCAACGTCTTCTGAGATGGAAAAAAAGCGCTCTCTTTCTCATGGTCACCGCCATTTTGCTGGGAACCTTCGCCATGCTCAAAAGCAGCAAATTCCAACTCTTCCCCACCTTCGACGCCACCCAGATCTACATCAGCGGCAAGGTCGACGTCAACAGTCGCCTGGAAGAGACCGAAAAGAAAATGCGCCCCATCGAGCAGGCGCTGCTGCGGGAATTCAACGGCAGCGACGTCGCCTCCGTCACCTCCATCGTGGGGATGAAGTTCAACCCCGACCAGAGCTTCGAGAATGGAGAGCATCTCTTTCAACTCTTTCTCAACCTTCGGGAGCGCGAGCCCCAGAACTTCTTCGAACGTTATATCAATCCCTGGCTCTCTTTGGAATACGACCCCGGTGACATGACCCGAAAGCATACGGCCCAGGAGCTGCTCAAGAGAGTCAAAAAAGTTCTCGCACCCTTCCATGAGATCACGATCGGAAGTCCCGCAGCCCCCCTCTATCAGGAGCTCAGCGCCTTCGTCCCCCAGGCGGGTATCGTCGGACACGACATCGAGATCGGCCTGAGCGCACCCAAAGATGCCGAAGCTTTCAAAGCACTCGCCGCACTCGAAAAAAAGCTCTCCGCCATCCCCGGAGTGACCGACATCGAAGACAATGCCAAAGAGGGACCGCTGGAACTCAAACTCCGTGTCAACAGCTATGGACAGAAGCTCGGCTTCGACGAGCAAAATCTGCTCACCGCTCTGCGGGGGCTCTTTCTGGATGCGGAGTACGGAAAAATGTTTGACAACCAGGGGCTGGTGCGCATCCGCCTCCAAGATCCCCGCAAGCGGCAGGATTACGACCTGAAAGACTTGCGCATCGCCACTCCCGATGGCACACACTTCGTCGCTCTGGGAGAGATTTGCGACTTCCTCTACAAAAAGAGTATGCTCAAACTCTACAAAGAGGACGGCGAACGGGTCTGGAGCGTCACCGCCCGTACCGACAAGAAAAAGATCCTCCCCAGCGAAGTGATGGAGCGCCTGGCACCGTTCCTCGACTCCCTTCGTAAAAAGGGAATCAAAGTGATTATCAAAGGAGAAGAGAAGGAGAACCGCCAGGTCATCCGGGAGATGAGCGAAGCGGGGGTGATTGCCCTCTTCTTGATCTTCCTCTCCCTGGTCTGGATGTTCAACTCCCTGATCCTGCCGCTCATCACCGTCAGCGTCATCCCCCTCTCGATCCTCGGCGCCCTGATCGGCACCCGGATCATGGGACTGCATCTGACCATGCCCGGCGTCATGGGGATCGTAGGACTCGCCGGCGTCGTCGTCAACGATGCGCTGATCATGCTCGATTTCATCCGCGGTTCGAAAAACCATGCCGAACTTGCCCAGAGAGCCTCCATGCGCCTACGCCCGATCTTCCTGACTTCCCTCACCACGGTGCTGGGGCTCATCACCCTGATCTTCTTCGCCAGCGGCCAAGCCCTCATCATCCAGCCCATGGCCGTGAGCCTGGGCTACGGCATCGCCTGGGCGACCGTGCTCAACCTCATCTACGTTCCCCTCATGTACGCCGTGATCTACCGCGTACGGAAGTAGATCGCCTCCC
>CAYUXG010000136.1:0-3367 GCA_964448735.1 uncultured Nitratifractor sp.
GATAAAAATTCTCCTCCCGGAAAACTCTCCTTTTTTTCCCGCTACTCCCTCCTTTAAACAAAAATCAGTATAATAAGCGCCAAACTCGAGTAAAAGAAGGATAGGATAGTATGAAGTTCGAAGACATCGAAATTGAGGACGTTGATTTTGAAGCGATGCTGGAGGAGTCTTTCAAGAAGGAAGCTCGCGGCAGCGGGGACCTGACCGAAGGAACCATCGTCAAGATCAACGAAGAAGAGAATCAGGCGATCGTGGATATCGGCCGTAAGAACGAAGCGTTTATCAATCTGGATCAGCTCCGGGACGAAGAGGGGAATCTCCTTTTCAAAGAGGGAGACAAAATCCCCGTCGTCATCACGGGCAACCGCGGGGAGCGCCCTATGGTCTCCTACGATCTGGCCAAGAAGCGCCAGGCGATGAATGAATTCATCGAAGAATACGATGAAGAGCAGGAGTACATCGTCGAGGGGACCGTCGTCAAGAAGAACAAGGGCGGCTACGTGGTGGAAGCCGACGGCTTGGAGTTTTTCATGCCCCGGACCCTTTCGTACCTCAGTTCCAAGATCGACGCCATCGGCAAGAAAGTCAAAGGCGTGATCGTCAAAGTGGACAAGGATAAGGGTTCCGTCGTCATCTCCCGCAAGGAGCTGATCGAGCGGGACAAGGCGCGGGTCTCCGAGATCGTGGAGAAACTGCTCGAGAGCAAAGAGCCCGTGGTGGGCGTGGTCAAGAAGATCACCAGCTACGGCATGTTCGTGGATGTGGGTGGAATGGACGGTCTGGTCCACTACTCCCAAATCTCCCACAAGGGTCCCGTCAACCCCTCCAAATACTTCAACGAAGGGGATGAGGTCAACGTCGTAGCCCTCGATTACGACAAGAAGAAGCGTCACCTCTCCCTCTCCATCAAAGAGGCCAACCCCGATCCCTGGGCGAATATCGACGAGATCATCGGCGTCGGCGACACGGTCGAAGCGACGGTGAGCAACATCGAACCCTACGGCGTCTTCGTCGACCTGGGAGAGGATCTGGAAGCTTTCCTCCACGTCTCCGAAGTCTCTTGGGACAAAAACGTCAAGCACCCCAAAGATTATCTCGAGGTGGGTGAGCAGATCAACGTGGAAGTGATCGAGATCGACAAAGAGAATCGCCGTCTGCGGGTCAGCCGGAAAAATCTGCTTCCCAAGCCCATGGAAGAGTTCTCCCGCAAACATCGCGTGGGAGATATCGTGACCGGTACCGTCTCTTCCTTGACCGACTTCGGCGCCTTCGTCCGCCTGGAGGGCGGCGTCGAGGGTCTGCTGCACAACCAGGAGTCTTCCTGGGACAAGAGCCAGCGTGCGAAAGACCTTTTCAACGTCGGAGACGAAGTGGAAGTGAAGATCATCAAGATCGACACCGATGCGGGCAAGATCTCCCTGAGCAAGAAAGCTCTGGAGAAATCCCCCGTCGATGCCTTCGCCGACACCCACAAAGTCGGTGACATCGTCACCGGAACCGTCAAGGACAAGAAAGATTTCGGTGTCTTCATCGCCCTGGACGACCATGTGGACGCATTGATCCGTACCGAGGATTTGCATCCTCTGAAGTTCGACGAGATCGAGCCCGGCCAGGAGATCAAAGGGGTCATCACCCAGATCGATCCCCGCAACGACCGGATCCGCGTCTCCGTACGCCGCCTGGAGCGTCAGGAGGAGCGCGAAGCGCTCAAACACCTGAATGACGAGCAGGACAGCAGCATGACCCTGGGCGACCTGATCAAAGATCAGCTCCAAAAATAAGATTCGAAAGAGGCAGATTTAGCCATGTCAACTTATACCATCGTCGTCTGCGACCATATCCATGAGAGTGGATTGAAGATTCTCGCTTCCGATCCGGAAGTGGAGTTGATCAACGCCGCCGACGAGCCCAAAGACCTTCTACTCGAGAAATTCATCCCCCTGGCCGACGTGGCCATCACCCGAAGCTCCACCGATGTGGACGAGAAGTTCTTGGCTCAGGCCAAGAAGATGAAAGCGATCGTTCGCGCCGGTGTGGGCGTGGACAATGTGGATATCCCCGGATGCTCCAAGTTGGGCATTGTCGTCATGAACGTCCCCACGGCCAACACCATCGCCGCGGTGGAGCTGACGATGACCCATATGCTCGCTTGCGCCCGGAAGTTCCCCTACGCGCACAACCACCTCAAAGAGCAGCGGATCTGGCGGCGTCAGGATTGGTACGGTACCGAGCTCAAAGACAAAAAACTCGGCATCATCGGATTCGGCAACATCGGTTCCAGAGTCGGCAAGCGCGCCAAAGCCTTCGAAATGGAGGTCATCACCTACGACCCCTACATCGATCCGAGCAAAGCCACCGATCTGGAGATCGGCTATACGGAGAACTTCGACGATATCCTTGCCTGCGATATCATCACGATCCATACGCCCAAGACCGAAGAGACGATCGGGATGATCGGACGGGAAGAGATCGCCAAAATGAAAGAGGGAGTCATCCTGATCAACTGTGCCCGCGGCGGTCTCTACGACGAAGAGGCGCTCTACGAGGGGCTCAAAAGCGGCAAGATCGCCATGGCGGGGATCGACGTTTTCACCAAAGAGCCTGCCATCGACAATCCTCTACTGGACTTGGACAATGTCACCGTCACCCCCCACCTGGGGGCCAACACCAAAGAGTCCCAGCGCAACATCGCGATTCAGGCGGCGGAGAACGCCATCGCCGCAGCCAAGGGGATCGCCTATCCCAACGCCCTGAACCTTCCCATCAAGGAGAACGAACTTCCCGACTTCGTCGCCCCCTTCCTGGAATTGGTGCAGAAGATCGGATATATGAGTGCTCAGGTGCTCAAAAGCGGGACGCGTTCGATCAAAGTGGTCGCCGAGGGCCCTGTCGGCGACTATGTGGATTCGCTAGCGACCTTCGCCACCGTCGGGGTACTGAGCGAATCCCTGGCCGACGGGATCAACTACGTCAACGCCGAGTATGTAGCCAAAGAGCGGGAAATCGAGATCGTCAAAGAGATCAAACCCGACGCGCGGGGATTCAAAAATCTCGTGACGGTCAAACTGACGGCCCAAAACGGCACGACGATCCGTATCAGCGGCACGGTCTTCGAAGAGGGGCTTCAGCGCATCGTCGACATCGACGGCTACACCCTCGACCTGGAGCCCAAGGGACGACTGATCTTCTTCAAAAACAACGACGAACCCGGCGTCATCGGCGACGTGGGACATCTGATCGCCAAGCACGGCATCAACATCTCCGACTTCCGCCTGGGTCGCGACAAAGCGGGGCAAGCCCTGGCCGTGGTGCGCGTCGATCACGAAATCCCCAAAGCTCTGGTGGACGAGCTGGCGGCACTCGACGC
>CAYUXG010000137.1:0-3282 GCA_964448735.1 uncultured Nitratifractor sp.
ATCCAGCATCCGGAGCCACTTCTCATCAATATTCCAATCCACTTAACTCGACAAAAACTATCTGTTATTTATTTTAAGAAGCAATTATTGAATCAGCCAAAGAATTTCTAGATATCCGGAAGAGTTTGCAATCAGAAAATAGACCCGGAGAGGACTCCGATGATCTCAATGGTGATGGTGCTTGTGGCGTGCGAAACGTTCGATATTCTCCGGGGTGATCGCCTCCATGCTTTGGGCCGGATCTTTGAGCTTTTCGACCAGCTCGGGCAGGGTCACCCTCCCCTCTCCCGGATACCAGGCTTCGATCCCCTGGGCCAGGAGGAAACGGAAAGGCCCGGCTCCGATGTGTTGGGTGACGATCCGGCTCACCCCTTTGGAGAGGAGCCACTCGATCACGGGCATCCCTCCGTCGTGGGGATTGGCTTCGATCGCGACATTGCCCTCGTCGTCGACGAAGGCGAACCATTTAGCATGACCAAAAAGTGGGCTCAGGGCGCTTTCGGGTTTATTCATCTTCACGGGAATAGCAGTCAGCACAATCTCTCCTTGATATTAATTAGAGCAACCCCAGCTGTAGTTTCGCTTCGTCGCTCATCTTGGACTGATCCCAAGGTGGATCGAAGACCAAATCCACCTCCACCTCTTCGACGGAGTGATCTTCGATCCTGGAGGGGATCGAGCGCACCAGATCGACGATCACTTCGCTCATGGAGCAGGTCGCGGAGGTCAGGGTCATGGTCACTTTGCACTTGTTGAGTTTGCTGACCTCGTCCTTGTGGCACTTGACGTCGTAGATGAGTCCCAGATTGTAGATATCGACGGGGATCTCGGGATCGTAGATCTTTTGCAGCTCTTCGATCACCCGCTTTTCGGACTCTTCAGGCGTTACCTCTCTTGGATCTTTACTCATAGCTTGCCTTCCTTACATCTTCTGGCGTAGTCGTAGACTTTCTGCAAAAAAGCCTGCATACTTTTTTGCCGCACCGGAGAAAGATGCTCGACGATCCCCAGCTTGCCCAGTTCCGCGGGATCGAAGGAGAGGATCTCGTCGGGATCCCGGTCGCTGAAGATATCCAGCAGCAGCGTGAGCATCCCCTTGGCCATCTCGCTCGTGCCCTCTCCCCGGAGGATCAGCTTACCGTCGCGGCACTCGCCTACCAGCCAGGCGGGAGAGGCACACCCCTCGATAAAAGTCGCGTCGTTCTTCTCCTCCTCGGGCAGCGTCGTATGCTTCTTGCCCAGGTCGAAAATGTATTCAAACTTCTCGTCAGGTGTCGTGAAGAGGTCAAAATCCTCCTTGTAGCGCTGTATTGTCTCTTGCAATCCACTCATGATCATTCCTTTCAGGCTTTTTCGCCCAGAGCCGTCTCTTCGCAGCCGTGGCAGGTCTCCATGCAGCTCACCTGGGTCTGCCCCCAGTAAACTGTCTCAAAGCTAGCGTGGAGTCTCTCTCGCAGAGCTTCGTCTTCCACAGCATCGATAATCTCGTTGGCAAAGGCCAGGATCAGCATCTTGCGCGCCTCTTCTTTGGCGATGCCTCTCGAACGCAGATAAAAGAGCTGCGCTTCATCCAGCTGCCCCGTGGTCGAGCCGTGGCTCGCCTCCAGATCGTCGATGTAGATCTCCAGCTGGGGCTTGCTGGCCATGTAGGCGCCGTCGTTGAGCAAAATCGCCTTGGAGTTCTGGTGAGCCTTGGTATATTTGCCCGTGTGCTCGACCTTGATCAGGGCGTCGAAGATCCCCCGGGCCTTCTCGGAGAGGATATTTTTGGCCCGCTGATTGCTCGTAGAGCTTTGGCCGATATGCACGATACGGCTGACGGTCCCCCGGCGGCAGTGATCGGTGGCGTAGAGCAGATGATCCGCATCGATCGTCGCATGCTCGTGAAGCTCCACATCCACCAGCTGCAGCCCGTTTCCGGCACCGAAATCGAAGGTATGCCAGTCGCAGGAGGCTTGCGTGTCGACCTTGATCCGGTGAGAGAGGATCGGGGTGTAGTCTCCTTCTTTTAGAGTCTGATCCTTGATCAGGCTCAGTCGGGCGTCTCGTGCGACGAAGGCGTCGTAGCCTCCCAGCACCAGCGCGCCGCAGGCTTGCTCTCCCTCGTAGCGCTCTTCGACCTGTACCCTCACGTTCGCATCCACATAGAGCGCCGTGCGATAGGCAAGCAAACGTCCGGGCTGGGTGAAGCGGTGGACAATCGTCACCTTCTCGTCCCGGCGGAAGCGGATCGAGATAATCTCGGGGCTCATGAGATGGCTTAGATAGTAGAGAGGATCAAAATGCTTGCCCGAGAGATCCACGGCACTACTGCAGGCGACCTGTACTTCCACATCACGAGGCAACTGTGTGACAATCCCGTCGGTAATAACGATCTGCCTTTCGCTCTCGGTAATCTCGATCTCTCCGCTGATCTGAATCGGCTCCCAATCGTGCTCCATCAGAGGTTCGATATCGAAGTAGCGATAGGCTTCGCTCTTGCGCGTGGGCATCCCCAGCTGCACCAGCCGGCGGGCCGCTTCCAGCTTCTCCTCTCCGGCTTGCAGCGTCTCCAGGATCTCCTCGGGAGTCATGGCTCCCAGCAGTGCGGGTCTCATCACGCCTCCTCGATGGCGCCGTAACCCTTCTCCTCGAGCTCGGCGACCAGCTCGGGGCCGGCGGTTTTGATGATCTTCCCGTCTTTGAGGACGTGGATGTAGTCGGGCTCGATGTAGTCGAGAATCCGGCTGTAGTGGGTGATGACCAGGAAGCTCCGTTTGCCGTCTTTCATCTTGTTGATCCCTTCGCTGACGGCCCGCAGCGCATCGATGTCGAGTCCGGAGTCGATCTCGTCGAGGATGATCAGATCGGGCTCGAGCATCATCATCTGCAGGATCTCGTTGCGCTTCTTCTCACCGCCGGAGAAGCCTTCGTTGAGGGATCGGCTGATCATCTCGGGCTTCATCCCCAGCTCTTCGACCAGCTTCTTCATCTCCCGCAAAAACTCCGCGGCGTTGAGCTCCTCCTTGCCCTCATGCTTGCGCTTGGCGTTGACGGCGGTGCGCAGGAAGTAGGCGTTGTTGACCCCGGGGATCTCCACGGGGTTCTGGAAACTGAGGAAGATGCCTTCCAAAGCCCGATCTTCAGGCTCCCAATCGACGATATCCTTTCCTTTGTACTCGATCTCACCGTCGGTCACTTCGATGTCGTAGTGGCCGGTGATTGCCTTGGAGAGGGTCGATTTCCCAGCTCCGTTGGGGCCCATGATGGCATGGACCTTTCCCTCTTCGAGCTGCAGATTCA
>CAYUXG010000138.1:0-3275 GCA_964448735.1 uncultured Nitratifractor sp.
TTTTTGATTTGATAGGGGAAGTGTAACATAAAGATTAAAGATAGAGTTTGCATCGTGCAAAGCCCTTTTGCGCTTTGCACTCTGAAAAAAAGAGGGGTTTATTGCAGGTTTTTCTTGGCGGCGCTCCCCAGACTCAAGAGCAGAATACCGTCAAAAAAGAGGCTGATCCCCACCAGGAGTCCAACCATCCACAGGGAGCTAAAGGGCCAGCCGATCATAAAGAAGATGGCGATCGCCAACGAGAGGATTCCGTTCAGGAGGGAAAGCCACCACATCGGCTGGGGTTTCATCTGAAAGGCCAGTGCCGTCGAGGCAAAGGCATCCATCAAGAAGTAAATGGCGAAGATGATTCCCAGAGCCGCGATCCCGGGGAAAGGATTAATGACGATCAATCCTCCCGTGACGATAAAGATGACGGTCTTCAACCATCCGAGCCAATCCTTCTTGTTGGTTTGCCAGGTGTGAAAAGCGATGACGAATCCGCTGAAAAGAAGCAGCCATCCGACGAAAATCGCCGTGGCGAGCGACATCAGACCAGGCCAGAAGATCCCTACCAATCCGAGGATCAGAAAAATCACCCCGGTAATTTTGGAATATTTGCTGAAGCGCTCCAGCATCTCTTTGTTGTCTATGAATAGGCTGTAATTGACCATTTTCTATCCTTTTAGAGTGTAAGATCAAGAATGCGCTTTGCACGCTCGATGAGCTCGTGGTTGACACGGCGTTTCTCGTGATCGATCTCTTTCATGATCCGAGCCAGCACCAGCAAAATTGCACCGGTGATCTCCGGGAGTTTAGCTTCTAGTTCCGCCGCCAAAGGATATTTGAGCGGGGGAATCGTAGTGAGGTAGTTTAGTACATCCTGTAGATCGATCGCCTCTTCGAGCTTTTTGAACTCGATGATGCTCTCTTGCATCCCTTTCGTAATGGGAAGATCGGCTTCCCAGATCACGTCCCGGCCGTTGAGATTGGCGTTACGCTCTCCGGCGAGCAGAAAATCGACGAGTTTCTTTTCGACGATGTCGGTGATCTCCTTCGCGTGTCCTTTGTCGATATCGAGCGAAGCCGCTTTGCGAAAAAGTGCTTCGAGTTTGGTAAATCCGATGATTGCCATAATGTTCCTCCGTATGATATTTTTAAATATATTGAAGCCTTCAGCTTATTTGCTGAAGGTCTTGACCGCTTTCTCTTTGAACTCTTTGAGTTTTGCGATCAGTTCGTCGAAGAGTTTGGCCGCTTCGTTCTTGCCGCGAATCTCTTTTTCGATCTTGTCGATGGCCTCGTTGAGCATTTTGTAAGTCGTATCCGAGGTACTCGTATACCCCAGGGCTTCGGCTTTCTTCAGTGCCGCTTTGGCCGCATCCAGATGGGCCAGAGCCAGCTTTTTGTCGGTTTTGGCCACTTTTTGGGCTGCGGCGATGAGGTCCTGGGCTTGGAGAATGCCGATGGGGGTCACCACGTCGACTTCGACGAAGGTGTTCAGCGCCGTAGCCAGCACCGCTTTGGCATCGGCGATCTTGTTTTCATGCAAATCCTTTGCTGCCAGTTTCAGTGCTGCGGGATAGGAGACCAGAGGGAGGTTGACCGTGATCAGGTCGATTTCGTCCTTGAGGGTCTGTACGATCATCCGGGCATCCTGGACCCGATGGTTCTGGAGCAGGGCGATGCTGGTGATGACTGCATTCTCCACATCGTAGGCCGTCCCTTCGAACTGGCTGACGACGACCGAGGCATCCAGGGGGATCAGTGCGGGAGCCTTGGGATGGCTCATGACCACTTCCATCTTGCCGATCGCTTTCTCCAGCGTCTTGATCGCTTCGTCTTTTTTGTTCTGATCGAGCTGAACGAGGACTTGCCGGGTTAGCTTGACCGCATCGACGGCCTCCTGGACAACCTTGACACCGTGCTGCTTGGCCAGTGCGTTAGCCTTGGCGTGGCGGACCGCACCGGCGGAGACGCTTTGGGTCGTGGCCGATTTGCTTGCGGCGGGAGCTTTGCTCTCTCCTGCCTGGGCGGAAGCACCCAGCAGAGCGACTGCCGTGATGGTCGAGAGAAGAACCTTCTTCATTTTTAACTCCTTTGATGTTGAATTGCTTGGTCTTCGATCAAAAGTTTAGTCATTTCCGGATGGAAATCTTTGCTACCCAGGTAGCATCATTGCATGGATGTTTAACCTGAAAGAAGGCAGAGTGAGTATAATAAGCCATCACGCAATCGACCGAAGGAGATAGAGATGATGGATTTTTTCAAAAAAATGACCGAGTGGATGCTGGATCGTGAAGAGGATTTGGCCAAGAAGTGTGCGATCAACCTGGAGGATCTGGAGAAGCAGATCGCCAAAGTCGAGGAGAAGAAGGAGCAGCTCAAAAAGCAGTGTGAAGAGAATGACAAAGAGTTGGAGAGGATTCTGACGAAGCTCAAGTGGATCAAAAGCGAAGAGCTCAAATGCCAGATGGAACGCAACGGCCAGAGTGGAAAGGAGGGGTAACGATGCTGCTCTTTCACGGAATCTTCCATCGGAGTCTGAGAGATCTGGTTCGTTGGCCGGTATTGCGGGAAGTTTTGCTGACCGGTATTCCGATGATGATCGTTTGGTTTGGAATCGGCTGGGTCGTTTGGGACAAATTGACGTTGCTGACGACCAAGCTCATCAGCTGGGCTCCCTTTAGCCTGGTCAAAGCCGACGGAGCGCTGCTGATTCTCTTTCTGATCTGGGCGCTGGCGGTGCTGGTCTCCTACGCCTTCATTACGGCGATGATCGCGCCCTTGTTCTTTCGCCGGATGAAAAAGGGCTACTATTATTACTCTTTTACGATGCTGTTGGTCCTGGCTGCCGTCTGGGCCTGGGGTATCCTGGCCAACTGGAGTTATTTCAAGACCGCCATCGCCGACAAACTGCTGGTATGGCTTCCTTTTCAGACCGTCGCGGAGGGGAGTGCTTGGCTGCTCAATTTCTACATTCTTTACGGATTCTACATTTTGAGCCTCTATCTGCTTCTTGCTTTTTACCGCAAGGATTTTCTCGAAGTGGTCCGGGATATCGAGTATCCCGGTTTCGAATGGTCCGAAGCGAAGCTCAAGACCCGTCACAGCTTCGTCGCGCTGCGTGACGCTCTGCTTTTTATCGTATTGACCGTCATTCTTTTTCCTCTGTTGCTGCTGCCGATCGTCAATGTCCTGATCCAGCTCTTTCTCTGGGCTTGGCTCTACCGGGACGCCAATTTCCGGGGAACCTGCGCACTCTACTGCAGCGAGGAGGAGTACAAGCGTCTTCG
>CAYUXG010000139.1:0-3247 GCA_964448735.1 uncultured Nitratifractor sp.
GCGATCCTGGACTCTTTTTCGTAAGCCCCGAAAAAGCCTATTTCCATGCTACAATCATTAAAATTTCCACCGAAGGAATATCCATGATGCAAGTGACCAAATACAATGCCAGCGGCAACGACTTCGTCATCTTCCACGACAATACCCGGCGGCCCCGTCACGAATTGGCCAAACTCCTCTGCGACCGCCACCAGGGGGTAGGCGCCGACGGGATGGTGGTGCTTGTCCCCCATGCCGATTACGATTTCGAGTGGGAGTTTTACAACAGCGACGGCAGCGAAGCGACCATGTGCGGCAACGCCACCCGAGCCGTAGCCCACTACGCCGTGGAGAAGGGCATCAGCGTCGACAATCGCGCCGAATTCCTCACCGGCGCGGGCGTCATCACCGCCGAAGTCAACGGCCTCTACGTCGTCACCGACATGCTCGAACCCAAGATCCTCGACCGAGAGATCGAAGAGCATGGCCTACGCTGGTGGCTCCTCGATACGGGCGTGCCCCATCTCGTCGCCGAAGTGGAGGATCTGGAGCATTTCGACCTGGAGATGGCCCGCGAACTGCGGCAGAAATACGATGCCAACGTCAACATCTACACCGTCACCGACGACGAACTTCGACTGCGCACCTACGAACGGGGCGTGGAGGATGAGACCCTTGCCTGCGGCACCGGGATCACCGCCTGCTACGTCCGGGCCCGGGAGGAGGGCAAAGCCCGCGACCTCTGCGTCGTCTTCCCCAAAAGCGGCGAAGAGCTCTACATGGAGTACAAAGAGGGACGCTACCGCTTCGGCGGAAAGGTGAGCAAAGTCTTCGTCGCGGAGCTGACCCTGGAGATTCCCCACTGGATGCTCTAAGAGATTCGCCTCGTAGGATAAAGCACCCCATGAAGAGGAGGAGCATCTCATGGACCATATCCTGAGCATCATCCTGACCACGGTCCTCATCGCCACCCTTCTCAACGTTTTCCTCAAGCGTTACGAAATCCCTACGGTCATCGGCTACATCGTCGCCGGAGCCGCCATCAGCCAGATCTTCGGCCTGGGACATGCAAAACACAGCGAAGGACTCCACCAGCTCGCGGAATTCGGCATCGTCTTTCTCATGTTCACCATCGGGCTGGAGTTTTCCGTCCGCCATTTGAAAAAGATGAAAAAAGAGGTCTTTCTCTACGGCGGCCTTCAAGTCTTTCTCACGGGCAATCTCTTCGGTGCCTTCGCCCACGAAATCCTCGGTCTTGAGCTCAAAAGCTCCATCATCATCGGCTTCTCTCTCGCCCTCTCCTCCACCGCTATCGTCCTCAAGATGCTGACGGAGAGAGGAGAGCTCCACAGCGGTTTCGGGCGGGTCAGCCTGGGGATTCTCCTCTTCCAGGACATCGCCGTCATTCCGATCCTGCTGATGCTTTCGCTTTTCACCTCACCGGAACGCTCCGTCGCCGACATGATCCTTTGGACCCTGCTGGATGCCGCAGCCCTTCTGCTCATCATCTACCTCCTGGGACGCTTCGCCATGGAGCCCTTTCTTCGCTGGACCCTCGAAGCCGATTCCGAAGAGATCTTCCTCGTCGCGGCTCTTATGCTCGTGGTGGGCTTCTCCTACATGGCCCACCTCTTCGGTTTCAGCTACTCCCTGGGAGCTTTTCTTGCGGGCATGGCCCTCGCCGAAACCAGTTTCAAATATCGGATCGAAGCGGATCTCCTGACCTTTCGAGATATCTTTCTGGGGCTCTTTTTCGTCACTGTGGGAATGCAGATCGAACCCCGCACTTTGACGGAGCACGGCGGAATGATTCTGATCCTGCTTTTGGGGATCATGACGACCAAAGCGCTGATGATTTTCGGCCTTTTGAGCCCCTTCCTCCAGCGCCGTACCGCCTTCAAAACCGCCCTGACCCTGATGCAGGTGGGGGAATTCGCCCTGGCGATCTTCGCCCTGGCAGCCCAAAGTTCCCTGATCGACCCTGAGATCGCCCAGATTCTCATCATCGTCATCGTCCTGAGCATGATCCTCACCCCTTTCATTCTCAACCATCTCAAATCCATCGCCGACCGACTCTTCGACGAAGACCCCCTGGCCGACTTCTCCGTCGTCTCCACCGGCTACCGGGATCACATCTTGATTCTGGGCTATGGACCTCTGGGGCAAAAGCTCGCCAAAGAGCTCAAAAAACTCTCCATCCCCTATCTGATCGTGGAGCATGACTACAAGCTGGTCAAAGAGGCCAGAGAGCAGGGTGAACCGATTCTCCTGGCCAATGCCGCCGCCGAGAGCGTCCTCAAAAGTGTCGGAGTCAAAGATGCCCTGGCCGTCATCATCGCCATCGAAAACCCTGCCAAAACCCGCATGGTCGTCGATGCCGTCACTCGTATCGCTCCCGACGTCAACACCGTCGTGGCGGTCCGCAACAGCAGCCATCAACAGATCATCGAAACCTTCCCCGTCAACCACATCGTCAATGCCGGCGATCTCGTCTCCCGGGCGATTCTCAAAGAGCTTCTCCGTTGCCAGATCCAACGCCCCATCGACCGCAGAGAAGAGATCTCTTTGGAGGATTGAGATCGATGCTCTGCAATAGAAAAACCTCCGAACTCCCGGCTTTTATCGAACTTTAAGGTATCGGAGATTATAATTCCACTCCTTCACGAGCGGTCCCATAGCTCAGTTGGTAGAGCACCACCTTGACATGGTGGTGGTCACAGGTTCAAGTCCTGTTGGGGCCACCATTTTCCTTTTCTTTCCTATCCAAAATTTTTCAACAATATATCTTCTTAAAAATTTTGATCAAGCTAGATGAATTTTCAGTTTCTTTTATCGTAAGTTCACGCAATGTTGTACCCCAATAGGCATAAGAAGAGGGAACAACGGTGAATCGATTCGAATATCAATTTCAAAGAAATTTTTGGGAAAATAGAGATGAATATACAGAAAGTGTCGGATCATGAAGGATCCGACAGGGGAGGGAGACGCTCTCCGGCTTAGGAGAGGATCTCTTCGAGGGTGATGTAGTCGCCGACGCGACCGGTCATGGGCTCCACGTCGGTGTTGACGGGCAGCGTCTTTTTGCCGGGTCTCCAGCCTGCGGGGCAGACTTCGCCGGTTTTGTAAGCGTGCTGATGGGCACGGATCTGGCGGATAAACTCTTCGACGTTCCGACCGACCGGGGGAGCCTGGACCTCTTGAGCGACGATCACGCCGTCGGGATTGATCAGGAAGCGTCCCCGCAGAGCGATGCCCGCATCTTCGATGA
>CAYUXG010000140.1:0-3224 GCA_964448735.1 uncultured Nitratifractor sp.
TATCGGGCATTCCTTCTGAAGCGTCGGATTTTCGGCCGATTGAGGAGGAAGAATCCCAGGAGGAAGAGGATCTCCAAAACGGCGGAGATGAGGAGGACTTTGGCCGTGCCGGAGGCGTCGTCGGTGAAAGGAAGGCCGCCGGTGTTCATGCCGAAAAAGCCGGTGATGAGCGTCAAGGGGAGGAAAATGGCGGAGATGACCGTCAGCCAGTACATGTTGCGGTTCATCCGTTCGTCGACCTTGGCCCGGTAGAAGTCGTGGAGGTCGTCGAGTTTGTCCATGGCGGCTTTGGCCAGGTCGCGGATGCGGCTCATGTGCTCCAGGATGTCGGCGTAGGCCAGCTCGTCGAACTCTTCGGAGCGCTTGCCGTAGTGAACGAAGAGATCGAAAGAGAGCGCGGCATGGAACATGAGGCGGTTGATGAGGGAGACATCTTTCTTGTAGACGATCCATCGCTCCATGAAGTCCCGAGGTGGATGTTCGTCGTAGAGGCTCTCTTCGAGCCGGTCGATCTCCACATGGTACTGCCGGATATCCCGGATCAGACGGTCGGCTTTTTCATCGAGGAGTCGGTGAAGGTCTTCGAAGGTTCCTAGCTCGACAAAATCCCGCTCTTTGCGATCGTAGCGGTAGCATCTTCCCCGAGCCGTCAAAAAGGCGTAGGAGAGGGTCTCGACCCGCCCCTCTCTCAATTCGGGTAGACGAAGGATCAAAACGGCGTAGTCGTCACCGCTTTCGAAGTCGGAGGGATGGTCGGGATTTTCGATATCTTCGAGAATCAGTTCGTCGAGGGTTTCGAAGTGCATGGAACTCTTTCTTTTTTCGAGAGTATAACGTTTTTGGTCATGGAACGTTACGGCGATTTCCTGATTTCAAAAAATTGTGGGATAATCAGGCAGCAAAAAACGAGGAGTGCTTAAATGAAAAAGAAGATCATAATCGCGGGAATCGTCCTGCTAGGGCTCTACCTAGGAGCACGAGGCTATATCGCGTCGAAGGGAGAAGCCTATTTCCGGGAGTACGTGGATGCGGAGAACCGGGCCTTGCAGGGCAAAGGTTCGATGGAGCTGACGCGCTATGAGGGAGATTTCTCGGGAGCGACGGCCCAGGTGAAGGTCAAGCTGAATCAGGGCATCGCTCCCGCACTCAAAGATCCGCTGCTGCTGGAATTTCATATCGGTAACGGGCCGCTTTTTGCCGAATCTCCCGTGGCGGGGTTGATCCGCTGGGAGACGCGGATGAAGCTGGCCGATCTCTTGAAGCCGGACGAGGCGAAGTCGTTGGCGGAGGATTTGAAAGAACCGGTCACGCTGCGCTACGACGGTGCGATGGCGTGGGATCATCGGGTCGAGGAGCACTATCTTCTCTCGAAAATCGAATCGAAAGAGGGAAAGGGAAGCCGCTTCTCTCTCGCCCCGACGACCATTCAGGGCAGTTTCGATCCGAAGACGCTGGCGGGGCGCTGGACTTTCGAGAATGCAAAATTGCAGGCTTCCAATCCTCGGGAGAGAAGCGAAGTCGAGCTCGATGGCATTCACGGTGAAGCCGCTGTGGATGCGATCGAAAAGGAGGGACCGATCTTTGGCTCTTATGCCTTCGGTGTGGATCATGCCCGGATCCTCGACCCTCGCAGCGGGCTGAAGACGCCGATACTCTTTCATGGGGATCTGAAGCTCGGCTTGAAGAAGGAGGGGTCCGATCGTGCCTCCTTCTCGGTCGGGATCGATCTGAGCAGTGAAGATGCGGGAACTCGGAAACTCTGGGAGGGGGTCCGGCAGGCGTCGCTGGATCTGAAGATGCAGGGGCTGGGGATCCAGGGGCTACGGGATTTGGCGCAACTGCAGAAAAAAGAGCAGCATCTGCGGGAGCAGTTGGCTCAGGCGGTGGGGGCCAAAGACGATATCGCCATGCAGCGGACGATCCTGGCGCTTCAGGCTCTGCAGGGCGACTGGGTGAAGATCTACAACGACCTTTTGCTTCCCGGCGTGACGACGTTGCATTTGGACGAGCAGATCTCTACGGAGAAAACCAGCCGATTGGTCTTGGATCTGCGCTATACGGGCAAAGCGCTGCAGGGGGATTCCATGTCGGCGATGATTTCGCTCATGGCCCATCTGGACCGCTTGGCGGAGGGCAAGGTGGATCTGACGCTGGAGAAAAAGCTGGCGCAGCGGCTCTATCCCAATGCGGTTTTCGTGCTCGATTCGATGGTCTCGAAAAATATGGCGACGCTGAAAGGTGGGGTTTACCGCTTCCACGGAGAACTCAAAGACGGAAAAATCATCGTCAACGGCACCCGCTACGCTCCCCAGGAGTTCGTGATGATGATTTTGATGTGAGGGGATTGCAATCCGGTTCACGGGTTGAGCGCTCCTTTGTTGCATTGGATACAAAGAAGGATGGTGGAGTAAGAGGTCGGGATGTGTGCGATTTTCGGCATTGTCGGGGAGTATGAACCGGGCGAAGTTCGCGAAGCCTTCGCGCGGCTAAGCCACCGGGGGCCCGACGACAGCCGGCTGTTGCTGCAAAGGGAGGGGGCTTTCGGGGTCCACCGCCTGGCGATCGAGAGTGCCGGGGAGGCGATGGCCCAGCCCCTGGAAGATGACGGGGTATGGCTGCTTTTTAACGGAGAGATCTACAACTGTCGGGAACTGGGCCATGAGCTGGGACTTTCAGGAGCCGACGAGGCGCAGGTGTTGCTGGCGGCCTGGAGGCGATGGGGCGAGGGTTTCGTCGAGCGGCTGCAGGGGATGTATGCCTTGGCGATTTACGATCGGAAGCGAAATCGTCTGCAGCTCTGGCGGGATCCGGCGGGGAAGAAACCGCTCTTTTATGTGCGCACGGAGCGTTTCTTCGCTTTTGCCAGCGAAGCCAAAGCGCTCTATGTGCTCAAACCCTTTGTGCTGGAGCGTCGCCATCTGCCCCAATACCTCGGTTTTCAGGCGACGGTCGCTCCTTGGACCCTCGATCGGCAAGTGCGCAAGCTGGCACCGGGAGAGTCGATGACGATCGAGCTCAGTGCTCATTCAAAACCCAAAATTCAAAATCTCTCATCCTCTCGCTTCGATCCCTGGTTGGATTTTCCCGTCCGCTATAGGAATTTCGACGAAGCGGCGGCAGCTATAGGCGAGGCCTTGAGGGAAGCGGTATCGATCCGCATCCCCGAGAAAGTTAAATGGGGCGTGCTGCTTAGCGGAGGGCTCGATTCGTCGCTTGTCGCCGCA
>CAYUXG010000141.1:0-3203 GCA_964448735.1 uncultured Nitratifractor sp.
TCCGGGCCCATCCGACCCGCAGCCTGCTGATGCTCGCCAGTCTGGCGGTGGCGGTGGCGGCGGTCTTTCTCATCACGGCGATCTCCCGGGGGATCATCGACTCCTACGGGACGATCCTGCGCAGCGACGGCGACATCATCGTCACCCAAGCGCGGATCGCCGATACCTTTTTCAGCGATGTGGATACGGCGCTGATGGGGCAGATCTCCGCGCTTCCAGGCGTAGCGGGGGTTTCGGCGTTGATCGTCGGCGCCTCTCCCGTGGGTGCGCTGCCCATCGCCGCGATCTACGGCGTCTCGGCCAACCGGATGGCACATTACCGGCTGGTGGAAGGCTCCTACCCCAAAGCGGGCGAAGTGATCGTCGGCGCGGGGATCGCCGATCGGTTGGGAGGCTCTTCCGTCTCCATCGGAGATCGGCGTTTTCGCGTCTCGGGAGTGTTCGCATCCAGGACGGGATTTGAGAACGGCGGCGTGGTGATGAGCCTGGCCGATGCCTCGAAGCTCTTTCACAAAAAAGCCTCCATGCTCTTCGTCCAGGCCAAAGATCTGCGTTCGGTCAAGGAGCTAACCCGTCGGATCGCCGCCCTTTCGCCAAAGATCGAAGTCAAAACCGGCAACGATTTCATCGCCCAGTACCATCAATTTACGATCATTCGCCGCTCGGCGGATCTGATCGCCCTGATCGCCCTGCTCATGGGGTTGATCTCCATCGCTTCGCTGATGAGCGTGACGATGCTGGAGCGCAAATACGAATTCGGCATTCTTCGGGCGCTGGGAACGAGCCGGACGAAGATCACGGCCCGGATCCTGAGCGAGAGTTTGCTACTGGCTCTGGCAGCCTACGCCGTAGCGCTGGTCGTAGCCTGGGGGGTGCTGGAGATTCTGGGGCGTCTGCCTGCACTTCAGGGCTATGTGCAGGGGCGTATCACCCCCGACCTGGCGATGGGAGTCTTCGTCGCCGCCGTGGGGATGACCCTGCTGGGGGCGCTGATTCCGGCATGGAGAGCTTCGGGGATCGACCCGATGACGCTGATGCTGCGCGGGAGCCGGGCATGATCCGGGCGAAGCAGCTGGTCCATTTCTACGGCAACGACCGGGCCCTCGACGGGGTGAGTCTGCGTATCGGCAAAGGGGAGTTTGCGGCGATCACCGGCGAAAGCGGCAGCGGCAAATCGACGCTGCTGGCGATCCTCTCCACACTTCTGCGTCCCAGTGCAGGCGTGCTGGAGATCGCGGGAGAGCGGGCGGATCGGATTAGAAACCTCGACCGCTTCCGCCGGGAGCAGATCGGATTCGTTTTTCAGTTTCACTACCTTATTCCCTATCTGAGCATCCGGGAAAACATCGCCCTGGCCAACGACGATACCGAAGCGGTGGATGCGCTGATGGATCGGCTGGGGATCGCCCCCATCGCCGACAAGTGTGCCGACGAAATCTCGGGAGGCCAGCGTCAGCGCGCCGCCATCGCCCGGGCCGTAGCGTCGGGGCCGCGCATCCTCTTCGCCGACGAACCCACGGGCAACCTCGATTCGATGAATTCGCAGAAGGTCTTCGAACTCTTCGACGAACTCTCCCGGGAGGGGACCACGATCGTCGTCGCCACCCATGACCGCTCCCTGGCCCGGAGAGCCGGACGAATCCTGGAGATGAAGGATGGACGCCTTGCAGAGCTTTCTTGAACGACACTTTTTTCTGGCGCTGGGCTTTTTGGCTCTGGGACTGGCCGCCGGTCTGCTGACTTCTCTGCAACTGCTGGGAATGGGGCCCGATGCGCCGGCGCTGGGGCTTGTCCCGATGCGTTCGCTGCACATCTCTTTGATGCTTTACGGATTTTTCCCGCTGATGCTTTCTTATCTGCCCTTTTTGTTGATCGAAAAGGAGACCGGGAGGCTGGAGGCTCCGATTCTTCACTGGCTGGGACTTTATGCCGTGACCTGGTATCTCTTTTTGATCCTCATGAGCTTGACGTTGGCGTCGGGAGATCGGCGGGGATTGCCCTTTTACGATTTCGACTACCGGCTCAACTTCGTCCTGGCCCTGGCCGGGGTTTTCTACATCGTCGCGCTCTTCAAGGCGGTGCGCCGCTACGAGAAGCTGCCTCTGTGGGTGCGAGTCTCCCTGGGGGTGACGGTAGCGGCACCGGTGCTGCTGCTGGTGTTGATGAACCCGGTCAACGGCCCGGTCAACCAGACCCTCAAAGGACCCCACGGCGACAATACCCTGGGGATGAGCTTCGCACTGATTCCCCTCTACTACCTGGTGATGAAAACCCTGGCGAGCAAGCCCTTCGTTCCCCGTTGGCATTGGGCCTGGATCGTTCCGCTGGTCGGTTATCTGATCACGCTGCTGTGGCGCTGGATGGTGGGGCCTCTCTCCTACGGCGGGGAGTGGGCCGCCCAGTGGCTGACGCTTCTGTATCTGCCGCTACTTTGGCGCTGGTGGCGGGATGCCGCTTTGCAGGGACTGGGGGCGAAGATCCTTGCGATCAGCCTGCTGGCTTTTGCCTTCGTGGACCTGGAAGGCAACCTCCTCTTCATTCCCCAGATCCGCTGGATCTTTCACCGCAACGACCTGGTGGTGGGACATGCCCACCTGGCCATGGGGCTGGGGGTCGGCTTTTTGGCACTGGCACTCTACGGCGGGCTCATCGAGCGTCACGGAGCGCGGCGTTTCGTCGCGATTTTTGCCTCGGCCATCGCCGCGATGGCGGGGGTGCTGACGATCGCAGGTTTCATCGAGGCGGGATATATGAGTGGAGAGGTCCTCTTCTGGTGGAAATGGCGCAGCTTTTTCGGTGCGATCGCCCTGGCGAGTCTGCTGTTCTTCCTCCCTCGCCGCCTGAGCACCGACTGGATGGGGCGCTACAACCTGCTGGGCTTTTTCAGCGACGGCGTGGGGGCGGTGCTGCTGCTCTTCGGCGCTTCCTGGCTCTATGCTCTTCTGGGGTGGCCCTACGAAAGAGCCGATCATACGGTGATCTTCGCCTTTATGGGCGGAGTGGGGACGCTGCATTGGCTGGCGCTGCGCCGATCTTCCGTCGAGTTGACCCGTGCTACGGCCATGATCCGCCTCTATGCCGGCGCCGCCTTTTTGGCGTTGGCGCTTTCCGGGGCCGTGGGGATGGAAGGGTGGCTCGTCGGAGCGTGGGATCTGCTTTACGCCTATCTCTATTTCGGGGTGATCGGAAGATGGAAGATGGAA
>CAYUXG010000142.1:0-3195 GCA_964448735.1 uncultured Nitratifractor sp.
TATCCAAAAATTCAAAGATCCCCTCTTTGGGAAGCTCCGCATCCATATCGACCCGTTCGGGATCGAAGCCCAGGGCCTCGAGGCGCTCCAGGATCGGCGGATGGGTATGGTAAAAGTGCGAATAGATCGGATCGGACTTGGGGAAGCTCTTGTTTTCACTCACCAGCTTCAGCAGCGCCGAAATCAGGTGCTGCCGTCCGCCCACCTGCGAGCCGTAGCGGTCGGCCTCGTATTCGTTGTGACGGCTGAGCATGCTCATCAACGGCGTATAGATGAAACTGAGCACCGGAAGCAGCAAAACGATCAACGCGATCTTGACCCCGGGCGTAGGAGCGACCCCCATCGCGCCGAAGAGTGCATCGGGCAGATGACCGAAGATGTAGAAGGCCACGAAGAGAAAGCCCCCCATCATGGCGATATTTTTCCAAATATCTCCGTGTTTGTAGTGGCCGAGCTCGTGGCCCAGCACCGCCAAGAGTTCCCGGTCGTTCAGTTTCTCCAGCAGCGTATCGAAGAGTACCACCCGTTTGGCACGCCCCAGGCCGCCGAAGTAGGCGTTGAGCCGACTGTCGCGGCGGCTGGCGTCCATGACGAAGATCCCGTCGCTGCGCAGCCCCGCTTCCCGCATCATCCGCTCGATCTCGCTGCGAAGTTTCCCTTCGGGAAGAGGAGTGAACTTGTTGAAAAGCGGCGCGATGATCGTGGGATAGATCAGATTGGCTCCCAGCGCCACGGCAAAAAGCAGCACAAAGCCCCAGATCCACCAGCTCTGAACATGGCCGATGATCCAGGCCAGCGCGGCGAAAACCGCTCCGCCGAGCAGCAAAAAGAGTACCGCGGATTTGAGCGTATCGACCAGCCACATCTTGGGCGTCATCTTGTTGAAACCGAAAGATTGGTCGATTTTGAAACGGCCGTAGAGCTCCAGGGGCAGGCTCACCAGCCAATTGATCGCAAAAAAGGCGAGCAAAAAGAGCACCGCTTCGCCCACACCTCCGTCGACTCCCGTAAATTTCTGCAGCCAGGCAAAGCCCGCAAAAACCCACCACAAAAAGAGCAGATACTCCACGAAGCTCTCCACGATCGACAATCGTTCTTTGGCCACGGCGTAATTTCCCGCCACATAGTAGCGTCCTTGGGGCATCAGCACCGGCTTTCGGCGCTTTTCAACGTTGATGTAGCCGATCTGCATCACCGAGAGGTAAACCTTGAGTAAAATATAGAGGGTATAGATCCCTACGATCCAGGTCAACATGGATCTCCTTTTTCCGTTAATCTTGAGCGATTTTATCCGAATAACCCAAATGAAAGTTGAATCGATGCATCGATCTCTCTCTTTGAGCCATTACGATAAAATTCCCTGAAAAAACAGGATCCCATCGTGGCAATCATCGACCTCTACGACATCGACAAAAATTACGACGTCAAACCGATCTTCAAAGGAATGGATTTTCACCTGGAAGCCGGCGAGCGCGTCGCCATCGTCGGCCCCAACGGCTGCGGAAAATCGACGCTGATGAAGATCGCCGTCGGCGCCGAAGAGCCCGATGCGGGCAAACGGGTGATCGACCGCTCCGTGGAGATCGGGATGCTCCAGCAGATGCCCCGCTTTGCCCCGGGCCTGAGCACCCGCGAGGCGATCGAAACGGAGCTGGTGGAGCTCAAAGCCGCTCAGGAGCGATACCAGGCCCTGAGCGAAGCGATCGCCGAGCGCCCCGAGGACAAAGCCCTGCTGGCCGAACATGAAGAGATCGCCGCCTATCTGGACCATCACAACGCCTGGGATCTGGGCTCCAAGATCGAACGAGTCCTTCAGGAGTTTCATCTCAAAGAGTACGAAGATCGCCTGGTAAACAGCCTCAGCGGAGGCGAACAGCGCCGGGTCGCTCTAGCGTCGCTGATCCTGCGCCATCCCGACGTGCTGCTACTGGACGAGCCGACCAACCATCTGGACGTCTATATGGTGGAGTTTCTCGAGGAGCTGCTGCTTAAGGAGAAGTTCACCCTGCTTTTCATCTCCCACGACCGCTATTTCATCGATCGTATCGCCACCCGCATCGTGGAGGTCGAAGAGCACCGGCTGGTCAGCTACAAAGGGGGCTACGAGAGTTATCTGCAGCAAAAAGAGCGCCGCTTGGCCGCGATGCAAAAAGAGCACGAAAATCTCCTGCGCCTGCTCAAAAAGGAGGAGGAGTGGCTCAGCCGGGGCGTGCAAGCCCGCCAAACCCGAAACCAGGGGCGCAAACGCCGGGTCTTCGAGCTTCGGGAGGAGGCGAAAAAGAATCCGGCCCTCATCCGCAAGATCCAAGTGGAGTTGGAGCGGGAGAAACGGGCATGGAAGGGTGAAAAGATCCTGAGCAAAAAACGGATGCTCTTCGAGATCGAGCATCTCTCCTACTCCATCGCCGGGCGAACGCTGATTCGGGACTTTTCGACCCGCATCCTCCAGCGCGACAAACTGGCGATCGTCGGCCCCAACGGCAGCGGAAAATCGACCCTGCTCAAGCTT
This sequence comes from uncultured Nitratifractor sp., assembly GCA_964448735.1. Classification (GTDB taxonomy): domain Bacteria; phylum Campylobacterota; class Campylobacteria; order Campylobacterales; family Sulfurovaceae; genus Nitratifractor. The sequence continues at coordinate 2,510 of CAYUXG010000142.1, forward strand.
CTGCTCGGACGCCTCGAACCCGAAAGCGGCACGATCAAGCGGGGGGTGGATCTGAAAATCGGCTACTTCGACCAGCACCGAGAGATGCTCAAGGACGACGCGACGCTGATCGAGACCTTCTGCCCCGACGGAGGCGACCGGGTGCAGGTCGAGGGCAAGAATATGCACGTCTTCGGCTATCTCAAGAGCTTTCTCTTTCCCCGGGAGTACCTGGACAAACGCATCGGCCAGCTCAGCGGCGGAGAGAAAAACCGCGTCGCCCTGGCCCTGCTCTTTACCAAGCACTACGACTGTCTCATCCTCGACGAACCCACCAACGATCTGGATATCCAGACCATCAACATCCTCGAAGAGAAGCTCATCAGTTACCAGGGCTCGGTAATCTTCGTCAGCCACGACCGCTACTTCGTGGACAAGATCGCCCAAAAGCTTCTGATCCTCCGAGGAGACGGCAGCGTGGAGGAGTCTCACCAATCCTACACCGACTACCTGGAGATCGAAAAGGAGCTCGGCGGGCTCAAGCGTCTGGAGGAGGAGGTCCGAAAAGAGCGTGCCGCGGCCTCCAAACCCCAAAAAGAGCGCAGCAAAAGCAAAAAACTTAGCTACAAAGATCAGCGCGACCTGGAGCTCCTGCCTGCGAAGATCGACGAGCTCGAAGCCAAAATCGACGAACTCAACGCTTGCCT
>CAYUXG010000143.1:0-3154 GCA_964448735.1 uncultured Nitratifractor sp.
CCCACGGCGTAGAGGAGTTTATTCGGATCGGTGATGGCGAACTTGAAGACCAGCATCAGGGCTTCGATCGCCAGCGCGATGATGATCGACCCCAGGAAACGCACCATCGTCTTGTGGATATCGTCTTCGGCGTGCTTCTTGTGGGCTCCGAGCACTTCCTCCTCGAAGATCGCCTTGACCAGATCGAAAATCGCGAGCGAGAGGGTCAGCAGAATCGTGGATTGGAACATATCCTTGACCGTGATCTGCTTGAACTCCATCCCGTAGGTGATAAAACTGTCGATCGCTTTGACGAAGAGCAACAGTGCCACGGCAAAGAGTGCGATACTGAAGGCGGCATAGACCCAGCGGTTGATCATGCCCACGAGCGAATCGATGGAACTGGGATGGACGAAATTGAGGATATTCTCCAGGGTAATATCGACGCAAACGATATAGATCAACTCATTTTTCTCGTTAAAGACCGGATAGGCGGCTGTGACCACCAGCTTGTTGCCCCCCAGGGAGGGATAGGGATCGGTCAGGACGCAGCGCTTCTCTTTGATGACCCGGTAGTAGTAGGCCCGGTTGGCGCGGCTCTCTCCGGCACCCTTGCGGGCAAACTCGGGATCGATGCTGACGGTGTTGGTCACCTGATGCCCCAGAGGGTCGAGCACATAGATCGCATCCACCCGGCCGATCTCGTTGCTGATCTTTTTCATTCCGGCGACCAGATCGTCGAGCTTGATCCCCGGGATCCGGTTGGGGAGGTTGCGCTCCATGATGTAGCAGAGGTAGGCCCGTGCCTTGGTCCGTATGTCGCTAAATTCCTGAATCTCTTTGATCTTCATGCTCACTCCTTCAATCGTCCGATCGCCTGGGCAAAGGCGACTTTCTGCCCGATCTGCAGATCGTATTCGATGCATCCTGGCTCACTCAGCATGACGATGGTCGAGCCCATCTCGAACCATCCGAAGAGTTCTCCTTTGGCCACGTTCTTAGCTTCCTCGTAGCGATAGACCGTCGGCCGGCGCGAGGAGGCATTGGTATGGATGCGCGGCTCGAACGTCACGACCATCTTCCCCACGTTCAGCGCTCCGACCAGGATGAGAAAGTGGCGCCGTTTTTTGGCATCCCGCGCGGCGATGACGACCCGTTCGTTTTCGATGAAAAGATTGAGCTTGTTCTTTAGCAGCGGCATATTGACGGGGTAGAGCTTTCCGGGCAGATGCACCACCCCCTCCACGCTCAGGTCGAAAGGCGCATGATAGCGGTGGTAATCCCGGGGCGAAAGGTAGAAGTTGGCGTAGGCTCCCCCCTCCAGACTCTCGGCCTCTTCGCCGTAAGCCTCCCCCAGCAACGCGGCGGTGTCGTAGGGCATCCCCTTGATCTGGTAGGCTTGTCCCTCTCGGATCTCTCCCCGATCGCTGATGAGCGCATCGCAGGGAGCGATGACAACGGAGGGATCGGGATCCATCTCTCTGCGGGCTTTGAGCGCGCGGGTGAAGAGCGCATTGAGGCTCTCGTAGTGCTCCGGCGCTTCGAACTCCCGCATATCCAAGCCCATGAGCCGGACGTAGCTGCGGTTGATCATCCGCTGCACGGGCGCGGGAAAGCGATGCCCGGCAAAACGCCCGAAAAGCGACGAAATCGCCGAGGAGTAGTGGCGAGTGTTACCCATCGCGACGAGACTCCGCATAGTGAGCCGCCGCTTCGCGCATCAGCTCGATGTGATAATTCTCTTGATAATTAATGAAGTCGAAAAACTTCGCCAACTCTTCGCTCTCCGAAGCCACCGCAGCGGAGAGTTCCCGGCACTGATCCTTCGCGGCGATCTCCTCTTCGATACCGTCGAGGAGGAACTTCTCGATATCGCTGACCTTGTAGAGGCTCTCGTGAATCACCCGGGGCACGCCCAGGATCCCCATCTCGGCCATCATTTCGCAGAAGCTGCGCAGGTGGAAAAAGCTCTCGTCGATCAGGATTTGAAAGACGCGGATGAGGAAGGCGTCGTCGCTGTGCGCTTTGAGGTAATTGTAGATCATGATCAATTCGTACTCTTTGTAACTCTCCTCGAAGAGAAAAAGCGTCAGCGCATCGGTCGCCTCCTTGCCCAGATCGATCTCCCGGTAGCGCCGCTTCATCGAAAAGGCTTCCACCGGTTCGTCGGGAAGCTTGCCCAGGGCGAAGCGCATGTACTCCAGATCGGTGCGGATGCGATCGCGCAGCGCCGCATCGTCGCACTGGATCAAGCGCATCTCCATCTCGTTCATCCGACGCACGATGTCGGCAACGATCACCGAGAGACGCTCCACTTTGATCGGAATCGTATTGCGGTTGTAGTCGTACTCGATGCCGCGCTCGATCAGCTCGTGTTCGATCCAGGTGAAATGGCGCCAGAGAATGTCGGAAAATTCGTCGAGTGTCCGCTTGTTCTCCGTCTGCCTTGCCATGAACGACGCCATCAGCGTCTCCAGCCACAGTTCATGGGTCGTGATCAAAAGTTCTTTCATGACGATTGCTCCTTGGAGGTTTCGAGGGGATTGGGCACCGGCTGCGGCGTGCAACTCTGCTCGATTTTGTAGACGACGGCGGGGCGTTCGGGATGCTCTTTGCGCTCGATGCAACTGTCCATCGCCGCCTTGAGCGCTACGGCCACCATCTCCGAACAGGCCGCCTCCTCCGGAGGGACGTTCTCCAGCATCCCCAGCGTCACCGCCACCAGATCCTCCGCCGTCTCGAAGTCGATCCCTTCCGCCTCGTGAGTGATGATCGACCCCGCCACCACGGTGGTCATGCAGGCGATCGCTTGGAAGCGGATCTGCTCGATTTTGGGGCTTTTGCCCTCCTCTTCCTCGATCTTCAGATAGACGATCACCTTCTCCCCGTTTTGGGGATTCTCCCCGATCCCGATCCCGTCGGCATCTTCGAGCAAGCCGTAATTGTGGGGATTGGCCATATGCTCCAGCAACTCCCGATCGACCTCCATCGCTCCTCCTCATTCGCAAACGAATTTCTCGGATTATACCGTAGAGAGCGCCTCCGCCTCCTCCTTATCACCTCTCCAGTCGCAAAAATTCAAAAATTTCCGAAAATTCAAGTTCCGTTTAAGATATCGTATGTATAATTCTGCCCATCAAAGCTCAAACGCATTGATTCTTCGATGCGGACGTGG
>CAYUXG010000144.1:0-3127 GCA_964448735.1 uncultured Nitratifractor sp.
GCGCCATTCCCCAGGTGATGCCCTTCTCCGAAGTCTATTCGGCGCTGCAGCAAGGCGTCATCGACGGAGAGGAGAATACCAACTCCAACATCTACACCAAGAAGTTCTACGAAGTGCAGAAGTACATGAGCGTCACCAACCACGGCTATCTCGGCTATCTGGTGGTCATGAGCAAAAAGTTCTGGAACTCTCTGCCCGATGACCTCAAAGCCGACGTGAAGCAGGCGATGAAGGAGGCGACGGCCAAGGAACGGCAGTGGGCCGTCGAGCTGGACAAGAGCCAGTTCGCCAAGATCAAGGAGTATGCCGACAAAACCGGCAAACTTCAGATCACCGTCCTGACTCCCGAACAGATCGCAGCGTGGAAAAAGGTGATGGAGACGATCTATCCCAAATTTTACGATCCCAAGCTCATCGGCAAGGATTTGATCGAAGCGGCGAAAAATACCAAGTAAGCGCACTGCGCTTACTTGGGTCATTGGCCACTGGGTATTGGTGTATTGGGTGCTCCCCGATAGACCTGTAGCCAGTTTTGGGAGGAGAGGTATGGGAATCGTTCGAAAACTATTTTCCGGCGTGAGTGCAGTGATCGGCTTTATCAACCAATCCATCGCAGCCATCGGCATCGCTGGGGGAGTGGCGCTGGCGTTTTACAACGTGGTGGCGCGCTACGTCTTCGGTTCGTCGCTGACCTGGGCGGGGGAGCTGACGGTTTACCTCTTTCTCTGGAGCGCCTTTTTCGGAGCGGCCTACTGTTTCAAAGAGGATGCGCATATCTCCATCACGATCCTGCTGGAGAAACTCCCTCCAAAAGCAAGCAAAGCGCTGCTGATCCTCTCCCACGTCGTTACGCTGGTGTTTCTCCTGGCCGTCAGTTGGTACGGATATAAGTATCTCCTCCTCGATATCGAGCTGGACGAGCGCTCCATCGACCTGGATATCCCCATGTGGATTCCCTATCTGGCGATTCCCGTCTCTTTCGCCTTCGCCGCCTGGCGGGTGGGGGAGAAGCTGGCGGCGATCCTCAAGACTCCCGCCGAGGAGGTGGTGCATCGCAGCGAAGCGGAGATGATCCTGGCGGAGCTTGAAGAGGCGGCATCGGAGGATCTGGTGCGCAGCGTGGAGAAAAAGACGGGAGGGATGCTATGAGTGTCGCGTTTCTCTTCGGCCTCTTCGCCGTGTTGCTCCTCATCGGTACGCCCATTGCCGTGGCACTGGGAGCTTCGACCTTCCTGACCTTGGTGAGCTTCACCCACATCTCTCCCATCGAAGTCTCCTCCATGCTTTTCGAAAAGGTGGAGTCCTACTCCCTGATGGCGATTCCGATGTTTATCCTGGCCGGAAGTCTCCTCTCCAAAGGCTCCAGCGCTCACCGGATCATCGAATTCGCCAAGGCAATGGTGGGGCATCTGCCCGGGGGGCTGCCCATGGCGGCGATCTTTGCCAGCATCATCTTCGCCGCGGTCAGCGGCAGCTCTCCGGCGACGGTGGTGGCGATCGGGTCGATCATGTTCGCCGCCATCGAAGAGGCGGGCTACCCCAAGCGCTACGCCATTGGTACCGTGGCGACGGCGGGAAGCCTGGGGATTTTGATCCCCCCTTCCATCGTCATGATCGTCTACGGCGTCACGGCGGAGGTGAGCATCGGAAAGCTTTTCATGGCAGGAATTATCCCCGGGATCATGATCGGTGCGATGATGATGGCGGTGACCTACATTGGAGCCCGCCGCCTGGGATTTACGAAGAGTCGGCCCCAGCCCTGGTCGCTGCGTCTGCGCAAAATGCGGGAAGCCACCTGGGCACTCATGACGATTTTCATCGTCATCGGCGGGATCTACGGCGGGATCTTCACCCCCACCGAAGCGGCGGCGGTGGCGGCGGTCTGGGCCTTTTTCGTCAGTATGTTTGTCTACCGGGATATTCGTTGGCGGGAGATCCCCCGGGTCTTTCTCGATGCGGCGAAGACCTCGGCGATGATCATGTTCATCATCGCCAACGCCATGCTCTTCGCCCACTTCCTGACCCTGGAAAACGTTCCCCAGATGATCACCGATTTCCTGATCCAGGCCCATGTGGGTCCGCTGATGTTTTTGCTCTTCGTCAACATCCTGCTCTTTTTCGCCGGGGATTTCATGGAGCCCAGCGCCATCATCATGATCATGGTTCCCCTGCTGCTGCCCGTGGCCAGATCGCTCGGGATCGATCCGATCCACTTCGGCATCATCGTCACCATCAACATGGAGCTGGGGATGATCACGCCCCCGATCGGTCTCAACCTCTTCGTCACCAGCGGGATTACCGGCGTGAGTCTCAAAGACGTGATTATTTATGCACTGCCCTGGAGTATGACGATCCTGCTGGGATTGCTGCTGGTGACGTATATCCCCCAGATCGCTCTCTGGCTGCCCAAGATGATGTACGGATATTGAGATCATGGGAATGAGTAGCTAGAAGAGAGAAATGAGAAATTGTTTGGGTGATTTGTAGAATTGACCTATAAGCAAATCGGCTGATGGAGCGATGGGACCGTCATGGATGAGAAAACTCTGCATCGCTTCGTGTTGATCGTCATGGCGTTGGCTTTGCTCTGGGGAGTGGGGCGTCAGTGGTGGAGCGAGCGACAAAAGCCCGAAAAAGCGGCGAAGATCACATCCCGGACTCCGGTCGCCTCCGCGCACCCCTCGGTGCCGAAGGCTTCAACCCCGAAGAACGAATCCGAAAGAATCTACCGCTATATCCTGCATGTGATCAACCACGGCTCCCACCGCTTTCATTTCCCCGGCGGGGTGATGGAAGGGGGCTACATCCCCGAAGAGAACGCCCCGGCGGTGGCGTGCTACGTGATGGAGCTGGGCGGCCATCGCTGTCCCCACCCCTATCCCAAAGAGGCGGCGCTCTTTTTCAGCAGCAGCTGCGCCGGCTGTCACGGAAACGACGGCAAAGGGATTCACGGTACCTATCCCGATTTGACACGGCCCGTGCTTCTGGGGATCGAAAAGATGAAGTGAGAGGGGTGGTCCTTAGTCACTGGTCACTGGTTATTGGTTATTAAGGTTTCTGAAAAATCCCGTCCTTTGGGTCAAGCACTCTGGCAGTCGCGAACGCGAGCGCCCGTTTCACGGGTTGA
>CAYUXG010000145.1:0-1923 GCA_964448735.1 uncultured Nitratifractor sp.
TGTGATACAATCACAAAAACGCATCAAAGGAAGTAGATGGAGGGTTTTTATCGCATCGCCGCCGCCGTGCCCCGCCTGCATCTGGGCGATCCCGAGCGCAACGTAGAGGAGATCCTCCCCCTGATCGCCCGCTCCGAAGAGCGCCGATGCGCCCTGCTGCTGCTGCCCGAGCTCTGCCTGACGGGATACAGCCTCAGCGATCTCTTTTTCCAACAGAGGCTCTATCGCTCGCAGGAAGAGGCGCTCGCTCGTCTGGTCGAAGCGAGCAAAGAGTTCGGGGGCATCCTGGTCGCGGGCTTTGCCCTGCGCCATGCCGATCGGCTCTACAACTGCGCCGCCGTCATCCAATCGGGCCGCATCGCCGGCATCGTGCCCAAGACCTACCTCCCCGACAAACGGGAGTATTACGAGAAGCGTCAATTCTCCTCCTCCAGGCAGTTGCAGGCGACGCAGGTGACGCTGCTGGGCGGCGAAGTGCCCGTCGGTACGGATCTGCTCTTTGAGAGCGGGGAGTTGATCCTCGGCGTCGAGATCTGCGAAGACCTCTGGGCGCCGACGCCGCCGAGCAACGCCCTGGCCGAAGCGGGGGCCAATCTCATCGTCAATCCCAGCGCCAGCAACGAACTGGTGGGCAAGGCCGACTACCGCGCCGAGCTGGTGCGCACCCAGAGCGCGCGGCTGCTCTGCGCCTACGCCTACGCCTCGGCGGGAGTGGGCGAGAGCGGCACCGATACGGTCTTCGGCGGCGACAGCATGATCGCCGAATACGGCACGATCCTGGCGCGTGGAGAACGCTTCGCTACCGAGAGCCGCATCATCGACGCCGAGATCGACCTGCAACGCCTCGGCGGCCTGCGTCTGGCCGAGAGCGCCTACGGCGATGCCCCGGCCCGCTCTCTGCGCCGCATCGAGCTCGATCCCGTCCCCGCGCCTACGCAGATCGAACGCTTCGTCGATCCCCACCCCTTCGTCCCCTCCAACCCCGACGAACGCGCCCGCCGCTGCCGGGAGATCACGGCGATCCAGGCCCACGCCCTGCGGCGACGCATGGAGCACAGCGGCAGCCGCCGCGCCGTGCTGGGAATCTCCGGGGGGCTCGATTCGACCCTGGCGCTGCTGGCGACGCGGGAAGCTTTCCGCCTCATGGAGCGCGATCCTCGGCTCATCCTCGCGGTGACGATGCCCGGCCCCGGCACCAGCGCCCGCACCCGCAACAATGCCCAAAGCCTCTGCGAAGCGCTGGGGGTGGAGCTGCGCGAAATCCCCATCGGCGACATGGCCGCCGCCGAGATGGCCGCCATCGGCCACGACCCCGAGCTGCACGACGTGACTTACGAAAACATCCAGGCCAGGCTGCGCACCCAGATCCTGATGAACCTGGCCAACCAGGAGCGCGGCCTCGTCGTCGGCACGGGGGATCTGAGCGAAATCGCCCTGGGATGGAGCACCTACAACGGCGATCATATGAGCATGTACGCCCTCAACGCCGGCATCCCCAAAACCCTGGTGCGCTATCTGGTGGAGTACTACGCCTGCGAAGATCCCCGCCTGGAGCGGGTACTGCACGACATCCTCGACACCCCCGTCAGCCCCGAGCTGCTCCCGGCCCAAGAGGGCGAAATCTCCCAAAAGACCGAAGAGATCGTCGGGCCCTACGAACTGCACGACTTTTTCCTCTACCACTTCCTCAAATACGGCGCGCCGCCGCGCAAGATCCTCGGCCTGGCCGCCCTCGCCTTCGAGGGACGCTACGACGAAGCGACGATCCGCCGCTGGCTGCTGCTCTTTTTGCGCCGCTTCTTCTCCCAGCAGTTCAAACGCTCCTGCATGCCCGACGGCCCCAAAGTCGGCACCGTCAGCCTCAGCCCCCGCGCCGACTGGCGCATGCCCAGCGACGCCACCGCGGCAGCATGGATCCGGGAG
>CAYUXG010000145.1:2023-3108 GCA_964448735.1 uncultured Nitratifractor sp.
CCCTTCCCCCACGTCCCGACGACCGTCAGCCCGATGGCGCAGCAGTTTCTCAAGACCCAGACGCCCACGGCCGGAGAGATCGGCTCGATCGAGGAGTGGAAGCAGGTGCGCAAGCAGTACAACAGTCGCAATACCGAGAGAAACCGTCAAATCAAAGAGAAATACACCCGAAAGAGCGAGCATCAAACGATCGAAGGCGTCCCCGTGCTCGTCGTCACGCCCAAAAGCTACGATCCCAAGAAGGGCCGGAAGATCCTGCTCTATATCCACGGAGGCGCCTACACGCTGGGCAAACCCGATTTTCTCTACGCCGACTTCGCCCCGCTGGCCGATCGCACGGGGCTGAAGGTCTATGCCGTCGATTACCGCCTCGCACCCGAGCACCCCTTCCCCGCCGCTTTGGAAGACGCCCTCAAGGTCTATCGCAACCTCCAGCGTCGCGTCGGCGCGCGCAACATCGCGATCCTCGGAGACTCCGCGGGCGGGGCGCTGAGCCTCTCGATGCTCCTCAAAGCCCACGCCGAGGGTCTGCCCATGCCTGCGGCGGTGGTGCTCTACTCCCCCTGGAGCGACATCGACAAGATCGGCGACACCTACTACACCCTCTCCGGAGTCGCCCCGATCTTGGACTACGACAAAAATCTGCGCTCAAGCGCGCAAGCCTACGCCAAAGGCCACGATATGAAAGACCCGCTCATCTCGCCGGTCTACGGTCACTACGAACGGGATTTCCCCCCGACGCTCATCCAGGTGGGGACGCGGGATATCTTCTTGAGCAACTGCGTGCGCCTCTACCGCACGATGAAGCGCTCCGGCGCACCGGCCGAGCTGAGCGTCTGGGAGGGAATGTGGCACGTCTTCGAATCACTCGACGGCCTCCCCGAAGCCCAGGAAGCCGTCGCGGAAGCCGCATCCTTCCTCGACAAGCATATGCAGACTCAAAAAGATGCGCACAACGCCACGATGAAGTAAAAGCCGCGGCCGACGTGGCCGCGCTTCCTATCCTCCGCGGACTTCATCTTCATCCACATCCCATCCCTTTTCGAACCGATGAAATTTCATCATCAACCCTGGGCAACCCCGGG
>CAYUXG010000146.1:0-3093 GCA_964448735.1 uncultured Nitratifractor sp.
GATTACATTCTGGCGACGGGTCACGGAATGGTCGAATTCCGCAATGCCGACGGAACGGTGCTCAAGCTCAACGACGGTCAGCGGCACTTTTTTATGATCGCCAAAGGCGGAGTGCGGGAGATTTCCCACGAAGCCTTTCAGCGGCTCAACAAAAGCAAGGTGTGGTAAATGTTTGACGAAATCCAATTTGAAAAGATCAATCGGCTTCCCAAGTACGTTTTCGCCGTGGTCAACGAGCTGAAGATGGCGGAGCGCCGTGCCGGTGCCGACGTGATCGATTTCAGTATGGGCAATCCCGACGGTCCCGCCTTCGAGCCGGTGATCGAGAAGCTCGTGGAGACGGCGCGCAAACCTCATACTCACGGCTACAGCGCTTCCAAGGGGATTTACAAACTGCGTCTGGCGATCACCAAATGGTATCTGCGCAAATACGACGTCGTACTCGATCCCGAGAGCGAAGCGGTGGCGACCATGGGAAGCAAAGAGGGCTACGTCCACCTGGTGCAGGCGATTACCAACCCCGGCGATGTGGCGATCGTGCCCGATCCGACCTATCCGATCCACTCCTACGCTTTTGTCCTCGCGGGAGGAAACGTCCAGAAAATGCCTCTGAGGTACGATGAGACGACCTTCAAAGTGGATGAAGATCAATTTTTCGTGGATCTCCAAGAAGCCCTCAAAAAATCGGTCCCCCGTCCCCGCTACATCGTGGTCAACTTCCCCCACAATCCCACGACGGCGACGGTGACGCTCGATTTTTATCGCCGTCTGGTGGAGGTGGCGAAAAAAGAGCGCTTCTACATCATCAGCGACATCGCCTATGCCGACATCACCTTCGACGGCTACAAAACCCCCTCCATTCTCCAGGTGGAGGGAGCCAAGGATGTGGCCGTAGAGAGTTTCACCCTTTCAAAAAGTTACAATATGGCCGGATGGCGAGTCGGCTTTATCGTGGGCAACCGCAAGCTCGTCGGGGCGCTGCAAAAGATCAAATCCTGGCTCGATTACGGGATGTTCACTCCGATTCAGGTGGCGGCGACGGTGGCGCTGGACGAGTACGAGCCTCTGGTGGAAGAGCTGGTCATTCCCAAGTATCAAAGACGTCGCGATGTGCTCATCGACGCTTTTTCCAAAGCGGGATGGGAAGTGGGCAAACCCGACGCGAGCATGTTCGTCTGGGCCAAGATCCCCGAGATCGCCCGATCCATGGGATCGCTGGAGTTTTCCAAAGAGCTGCTGCTCAAGGCCCAGGTGGCGGTCAGCCCCGGGATCGGATTCGGGGAGTACGGAGACGAGTATGTGCGCATCGCCCTGATCGAAAACGAAAAACGGATCCGTCAGGCGGCCAAAAATATCAAACGCTATCTCAATCAGTTGCAAAAGGAAGAGTCGACTCATGGTTAAAATCGGAATATTGGGCGTAGGGACGGTCGGAAGCAGCGTCGCGAAGATTTTGCTGGAGAATGCCGACATCATCGAAGCGCGCGCGGGCAGAAAGATCGTCCCCGTACTCGGCGCGGTGCGGGATCTCTCCCGTCCACGAGAGGTGGAGATTCCCCTGACCGACGACCCCACCGCGGTCGTCGAGGGAGCCGACGTCGATATCGTGGTGGAACTCATGGGGGGCGTAGAGGAGCCTTACGCACTGGTCAAAAAGGCGCTCAGAGCCGGCAAACCCGTCGTCACCGCTAACAAAGCGCTTCTGGCGTACCATCGCTACGAGCTTCAGGAGATCGCGGGGGAGACGCCGCTCTTTTACGAAGCGAGCGTGGCGGGAGGCATTCCCATCATCGGCGCCCTGCGCAACGGCTTGAGTGCCAATCACATCGAATCGATCAAGGGGATCATGAACGGTACGTGCAACTACATGCTCACCAAGATGATCCAGGAGGGCGTGGAGTATGATGCGGTACTCCGGGAGGCCCAGGAGCTGGGCTATGCCGAAGCCGATCCCACTTTCGACGTGGGGGGATTCGATGCGGCGCACAAACTGCTGATCCTGGGCTCCATCGCCTACGGCATCGATGCCAAACCCGAAGAGATCATCATCGAAGGGATCGAAGAGATCTCTTCCACGGACGTGGAGTTCGCCCGGGAGTTCGGCTATGAAATCAAGCTGCTGGGCATCGCCAAAAAGGTGGAACAGGGCGTGGAGATGCGGGTGCATGCCACGATGATCCCCGCCGAGAGTATGATCGCCAAGGTCGACGGGGTGATGAATGCCGTCAGCGTCACGGGGGATCGTGTCGGAGAGACCATGTTCTACGGCCCAGGCGCCGGAGGAGACGCGACGGCCAGTGCCGTCATCGCCGATATCATCGAGATCGTTCGCGGAAACAGCGGGCCCATGCTGGGGTACAAAAAGGGGCTCGAGAGCGGTTTGCGCCTGGTCGATCCCGAAGAGATCGTGACCCAGTACTATCTGAAGCTCAAGGTGGTCGATCGCCCCGGCGTCCTGGCGGCGGTCACCTCCACGTTGGGGGAGCAGGGGATCTCCGTCGAATCGATGCTGCAAAAACCCTCCCGCTATGCCGATCGGGTGCGCCTGCTCTTTACCACGCATGCCTGCGAAGAGCGGCGGATGCGCCGGGCGATCGAGGCCCTCAAAGCCCTGGACGTAGTGGATGAGAAGATCACAATGATCCGGATCGAGAAATAGGAGGAAGCCATGGCCAAAGCCAAAGAGCACTACTTCGATATCAGTGCCAAACTGGACATGATGGAGATGAAAAACGCCATCGAACAGGCGAAAAAAGAGGTCGCTACCCGCTTCGACTTCAAAGGGATCGTTACCCAGATCGACCTGAACGAAAAAGCCAAGACCCTTGCTCTCTCGAGTTCCAGCGAATCCAAGATCGATGCGCTCAAAGATATCCTGCTCTCCAAGATGATCAAACGAGGCCTCTCGCCCAAATCTCTGGACGAGGTCAAACGGGAGGGGATCTCCGGCGGAAACATCAAAGTGGTCTATCGGATCGTGGATGCGATCGACCGGGACGAGGCCAAGCAGATCGTCAAAGCGATCAAGGATCTCAAGCTCAAAGTCACCCCCGCCATCCAGGGCGACGAAATCCGCGTCAGCGGCAAAAAGAT
>CAYUXG010000147.1:0-3007 GCA_964448735.1 uncultured Nitratifractor sp.
ACCAGGGAGTGGTAGAGTAGATCGGCGGCTTCGTAGATCACCTGATCGTCGCTCTCTTCGGCGATGGCGGTGGCCAGTTCGTCGGCCTCTTCCCGGATTTTGCTCTGCAGCAGCTCCGGGTCTTCGAGAAGCTTTTTGGTCCAGGATTTGCCGCTCGTGTCGTTGCGCCGCTCGAGGATCGTATGATAGAGGGTCTCCACGACTCCGTAGACGGCGGCGGAGTCCACACTGGGAGCTTCGGTTGCTTCGCCTCGTGTCACGGAGGTGAAGAAGCAGCTTTTGCGTCCGGTGTGGCAGGCGACGCCTTTTTGCTCGACGAGTAAGAGAACTGTATCCGCATCGCAGTCGATGCGTAGATCGACGATGCGCTGGGTATGACCGGAGCTTTCGCCCTTTTTCCAGATCCGCTGCCTGGAGCGGCTGAAGTAGTGGGCGTAGCCCGTCTGAAGGCTCAGACGGTAGGCCTCTTGGTTCATATAGGCCAGCATCAGCACCTCTTTGCTCTCGGCATCCTGGGCGATGGCCGGGACGAGCGGGGTTTTATTCCAATCAATCGTCATGATCATTTCTCCGAAATTATCAGTGGGCAGTGTGCAAGTATTTTCTCTCGAAAATACTTACCGGAACTATTCACTGAATTATTGTTGGCTCGAGACGGCCTTTTGCTCACGGCCCTTGGCGTCGACCCAGATATTGGGGACCGCCCCGCCGGGCGTCAGGAAGATCCTGGCGTCTTTGTTGACTCTAAGCGCCTCGTTGAAGCCCTTCTGGGTTTTGATCTGTTCCAGACGCAGGAGATCGGTAGTAAGGCTCTCGGCGATGATTTTGTTGGCCTGTGCCTGGGCCTGGGCTTCGATACGGATCTTGTCGGCGTGCCCCTGGGCTTCGATCCGCTTCTTCTGGGCTTCGCCGCGGGCGATCTCGGCTTTACGCTCGGCTTCGCGCTTGGCCCGGTCTTTTTGCTGTTCGGCGATCATGACGTTCTGCTTCTCGGCCTGTAGCTCCTCGATCTTGGCTTTGATCTTGGGGGGGAGCTCGATGTTGCGTAGCTCCACCGAGTCAAGGACGACGGGTTTGCCGGGGATCGACTCGACGGCCCGGCGCACCCGATCCTGGATCTCCTTGGCGATCTCGGTCCGCTTCTGGGGGAGATTTTCGGCGGCATACTTTCCGATGACGTCCCGGACGATCTCCCGGACTTTGGTGTTGATGATCTTGTCTTCCCAGGCCGTTCCCCAGGTGGCGATAGTCCGGGGGGCGGTCTCGGGGCGTAGGTGGTACTGGACCGCCAGGTCGATATCTACGTCCAATCCCCGGGAATCCATAACCCGAATCGCCGGATTACGTTTGAGGCCCCCTTCGTAGCGGGAGTAGCCCTCGCTGACGGAGGGGCGGTTCTGGTTGGAGTAGGTGATCATACGGACCCGGGTATTGACGGGAATGATCTTTTCAAAAACAGGGATAAAAAAGTGAAGTCCGGGATTGAGTGGCTTCTCCTGAAACTTACCGGTCGTTACTTTGATCCCCACCTCTCCGGAGTTGATGATGGCGAAGGGCTTGAGGACGAAAAAGCCCAGGGCCAAGACGGCGACGATGACCAGGGCGACGATCCCTTTGCCTCCGAGATTACCGCCGAAGGGGCTCTGGAAGCCCGGTCCGGAGTTGGAGCCGCCACCGCCGTTGCCGGAGTTGCGGTCATCCTCCGGAGGGGGAGTCTGGGAGGGTTTGCGTTTTTTGAAATAGTCGTTCATATCAGCGGGCATAGATTTCCTTCGGAAAGATGTTGGATTTTGGATGATGAGTTTTGGATGATCATTAATTTAAAATTCAAAATCCATCATCCAAAATCCCTATATTTGAGCGGTGCTCAAATATAGGTGAGGTAGTGTCTGTACCGTTCGTCGCGTCCGTGGACGGCGTCGAAGTAGGCGCTTTGGAGTTTTTCGGTCACGGGGCCCCGTTTGCCGTTGCCGATGATGCGGTGGTCCAGGCTGTTGACGGGGGTGACCTCCGCGGCGGTGCCGGTGAGGAAGGCTTCGTCGGCGATGTAGACTTCGTCGCGGGTGATGTTGCGCCGCTCGATCTCGATCCCCATATCTCGGGCGATCTCCAGGACCGTCGCCTGGGTGATTGATTCCAGGGAGTTGTCGTTGGGCGGAGTGATTAGGACTCCGTCGCGAACGACGAAGACGCACTCTCCGGTCCCTTCGGCGATGAAGCCGTTCTCGTCCAGCATCAGCGCTTCGTCGAAGCCGTTTTCGACCGCTTCGTACTTGGCCATCTGGCTGTTGAGGTAGTTGGCCGCGGCTTTGGCTTTGCCGAAGGTGGAGCGGTTGGGGTTGCGGGTGATGGAGGAGGTGCAGCACTTGATGCCGTTTTCAAGCCCCTCTTCCCCCAGATAGGCGCCCCACTCCCAGGCGGCGATCATCGTATTGACGGGGGCGTGTTTGTGGTAGAGCCCCATGACGCCGTAGCCCAGGTAGATCAGCGGGCGGATGTAGACGTTTTGGCTGAAATCGTTGCTGCGCAGCAGTTCGATATGGGCCTGCTTGACGGTCTCGTAGTCCATGTTGGGCTCGATCGCGACGATCTTGGCGCTGTTGTAGAGGCGCCGGCAGTGCTCCTCGAGGCGGAAGATCGCCAGCCCGTCGGCGGTCTGATAGGCACGGGTCCCTTCAAAGACGGCGTTGCCGTAGTGGAGGGTGTGGGTCAGGACGTGGACTTTGGCTTCGCTCCAGGGTACCAGATCTCCGTCCATCCAGATATATTTGGCTTCGGTCATTCATACACTCCGAGAAATTGGAATCGCTCCGCGCAGGTCGCGGAAAAAGTGGAGATAGTGTATCTAAAGGGGGGTTAAGGGGCGGTTAGACTTTGGAAGTATCCTTGCCGCTACGCTCCTCGTAGTGGAGTTGAAGCCCCCGGTCGGTCATGACGAAGCCGCTGATGAGGATCTCGCCCCGGTGGACCATCTCGTGGTGTTTTTTGCACAGGGGGATGAGGTTGT
>CAYUXG010000148.1:0-2925 GCA_964448735.1 uncultured Nitratifractor sp.
TCTCTTCGTAGTGCAGCTGCAATCCCCGGTCGGTCATGACGAAGCCGCTGATGAGGATCTCGCCCCGGTGGACCATCTCGTGGTGTTTTTTGCACAGCGGAATGAGGTTGTAGCGGTGGTTTTTGTGAAAATGGCCGATATGCCCCTCTTCGTCGGCGAGGTGCTGGGGGGCGATGTGGTGGACCTCTTCGACGGGGGCGTCGCAGATGGCGCAGCGGGCGACGAAGAGCTCTTTGTGGTAGCGGCTGCGCTTTTTCTTTTTGAGGCTTTTGAGTTCGCCCGGATCGCCCACCAGGTCGCGGCGGATCTCTTCGGCCCGGCGCAGGAAAGTCTCGTCCATGTGCAGGCTGCGGGCGAACTCCAGGCCGTAGAGGGAGTCGCCCAGGCCGATTTTGAGTTTGCGGTCGTAGATGAGCCGATCGGTCGCGGCGTCGTAGCGCACCCCCAGATGGAGGAAGATCAGGCGCTCGAGCTTGCGCACCGCCTCCACGTCGGCGAGCTGATGGAGGTGGCTGGCGAAGATGAAGCGCGCTCCCAGCTCGTCGAGGCGGAGGATGGCGCTGCTGACGATGGCCAGGGCCGAGAGGGTTTCGGTCCCTTGGCTGATCTCGTCGCCCAGGACCAGGGAGCGTTCGTCGGCGCGGGCGAAGATGTTTTTGAGCTCGAGCATCTCCACGCTGAAGGTGCTCAGCCCTTTGTAGAGGTTGTCCCGGCTGACGATGCGGGTAAAGAGGCGCGAAAAGATCCCCATACGTAGCTCCACCGCCGGGACGAAAAATCCCGCCTGTGCCAGGATTACCGCCAGGCCCACGCTCTTCATGAGGGAGGATTTGCCGCTGGAGTTGATGCCGTAGAGCAAGACGCCGCGCACCTCCCGGCCGCCGGAGGCGTCGAGCATGATATGGTCGTGTTCGGTGCCGTTGGGCTCTCCCAGATAGACGTCGTTGGGGATGTAGATGCCGTGCTTTTCGTTGGCTTCGATGATGGGGTGGCGCAGGGCGATCGCTTCGAAGAAATTGCCCTCTTCGAGGATCGGGCGGCTTAGGCGCATCCAGCGGGTGCAGCGGGCGTTGCTCACGGCCACGTCCAGATCGGCGATGAAGGCCACCAGCCGCTCGAGCAGCAGGGAGTGGCGCCGCTCGATCTCTTGAAGGCTGAGTAGATAGCGCTCCTTGACCAGGGCGACGAGCCGTACGCGGGCCGCTTCGATGCGGCGGGTGATCTCTTCGAAGATCGGAGCGTGGATCTTGACGACGCTTTTGAGGATCTTGAAGCGAAAATCCCTCAGGAAGATATGTTCCCCGTCGAGAGTAACGAAGCTCTCTTTGAGGAGTTTTTCGATCTGGTTGAAGCGGTTTTTGGTCAGGACGAGGTGGTAGCCTTCGCTCTCGAGATATCCGAGTTGCACGACGGGGGTGCTTGAGGTGCTTAGCAGCCGGTCGCGGACGAAGAGCGCTTCGATATGCTCCGCGACGGCTTCGATCTTGGCGAGTTCGAGGCGCTGGATACGCGTCAGTTCGTCGAGGGCGGGGTGGATCCCTTCGCGGAAAATGTTGTCGTCGATCTGGTCGATGCGGTAGCGAGCGCAGCGCTCCAGGTCGAAGCTTTGCTCCAGGTAGCGGGCGAATTCGATGCTTTCGCTTCGCAGGGCGTCGTCGCTCTCGATCCCCGCTTCGCGGCAGAGATCGAAAAGCCCCTCGATCCCCTCCATCGACATCGCCACGTAGGTCAGCTCCACGGGGTGCAATCGCCCGAGCTTGATGCGCCTGGCGAGGCGCTCGAGGTCGTAGATCTGTTTGAGGCGGGTAGCGAATTGTTCGCTGCGGGAGGCGACCCGCTCGCTCAGATCGTAGCGGGCGTTGAGGATCTCGGCATCGCAGATGGGGTTGAGCAGCCGCTCTTTGAGCAGGCGCTTGCCAAAAGCCGTGGAACTGCGGTCGATGAGCTCGAGCAGCGTCACCTCCGAAGGGTCGCGGCTGATGACGCCCAACTGCTCCAGGGCGTTGTTGCCCAGGTAGAGATAGCGGTTGCTGCCCAGGAATTGGGGGCGGTTCATCTTTTCGATCAGGCTCTCGTCGTGCTCGATGATGAAGTCGATCAGAATCGCCAGCGCCTCCGTGGTGAGGGGGTAGCGCTCCAGGTCCAGATACTCGATGGGGCTGAGGAAGGAGCGGATCTCGAAGACGCGGGCGAAGAGCTCGTTTTGGTAGGCGATGCGCGGGTGGGATTCGTTGAAGGAGTGGGGGAGGTTTTTGATCTCCAGGTAGCCAAGCAGCCACTCCGGGTCGATCTCTTTGTTGGCCAGGGTGAGGATCGCTTCGGAGCTGTGATAACTCTGAAGCAGGTTGAAAAGCTCGTCCAGGGCGAAGGTGCGGTCGTCGCGGGAGGAGTGGATCTCGTTGACCAGGGTCTTGCCGGTGGTCACGTCGATCGCGGCGTAGCCTACCGAGTAGATCCCTCGGTTTTCGTCCACAAGGATCGAGACGATGTTCGACTCTCTCGCGTCGTTTTGGTATTCGAAGTTGGTCCCCGGGGAGATGATGTTGCCGATGTAGCGCTTGACCTTGGGAGGGACCCCTTTTTGGCGCACCAGGACGACGGTGTATTTGCGGCTCTGCACCAGCCTCGAGAGGTAGCGCTCCAGGCTCACGGTCGGCACGCCGGCCATGAGGGGGTTGGTCACGGAGTTTTCGAGGATCGTCTTGTTCTTGCGAGTCAGTTGAATGTTGAGAAATTCGGCGATCTCTTTGGCCTTGCCGATTTTGAGCTCTTCGTTGTTGACTTCGTAGACTTCGAAGAAGTTGCCCACTTCGATGAAGACCAGCGCATCGGGCCCGTAGCGCTCTTCGTAGTAGCGCTGAAGTTCGAAGTAGATCTCCGTGAGCAGTTTGCCCTTTTGGTTGAGGATTTCGTTGGCCCGGTCCA
>CAYUXG010000149.1:0-2909 GCA_964448735.1 uncultured Nitratifractor sp.
GGGTAGCCGGGATGCACCTCTTTGACTTCAAGATGCTCGACGAAGCGATCGAAGCAGGGTATCGGGAGACGCAAGAGGCTTGGCCCGAGCTTCGCGAAAAACTCTCTTTTTGACTTGTAGATCGTAGTATAATTTGCACAAAACTCCGAGAAGGATCGTAGATGAACATCATTATCGCGGGAGCGGGAAAAGTGGGATACAATCTCGCACGGACCCTTTCCCAGGCACATAGCGTCACCGTCATCGACCGCAATGCCGAGGCGCTTCATCGTCTCCAGGAGAGCCTGGATATTCTGGCGGTCAACGGCGATATCGAAGACCCCTCCACCTACCGCAAACTCATCGACAAAGAGGCCGATCTCTTTATCGCCGTGACGGATCTGGATGAAGCCAATCTCATCTCCACGCTGATCGCCGGCGATACGATCGACGTGGCACGCAAGTTCATCCGCCTGCGTAACGAATTTTTCGCCAAAAGCTCCATTCGGGAGCGGTTGGGGATCAGCGAGGCGATCTTTCCTCTCCATCTGACTTCCGAAACGATTCTCTCCCTCTTCGACTATCCCCTAGCCAACAATGTCAAGAGCTTCGTCTATACCGATTTCAAACTGATCTCCGTACGGGTCAAAAATATGGAAAGCATCGGTGAAATCTCCTGTGATAGTTGCGCCGTCGTAGGCATCGAACGGGAAAAAGAGTTCTTCATCCCGAAGCGGGGCTTCGAAGAGGTCCGCGAAGGGGACTTGGTCTATCTTTTCGGAGATCAGACGGCGATTCGGATGCTCTGTCCGCGCCTGGAAAACGCCAAGCCCGAGATGCTCGAACGCTGCGTCGTCTTCGGGGCCAAAGATCTCGGGATTTCGGTGGCGAAGCGCTTGATCGAATCGGGGCGGGAAGTCAAACTGGTGGATAAGGACCTGCATCAGTGCGAAATCGCCGACGAAGCCCTCGAAGGCGAAGCGATGACGCTCAGCTGCAAATACGGAACGGCTTCGCTCTTCGAAGAGGAGGGGCTGGGACATGCGGACGTGATGATCGCGGCGACGGGGGATGATGAGTACAACATCATTAAATGTCTCGAAGCTAAAGAGCACGGTATCGAAAAGGTCATTTCGGTCAACAATGAGATGGAATACTACAACCTGATGCATACTTTGGGAATTACCGTGGTCAGGGGCCCCAAGATGAGCGCTTACCACTCCATTATCGAGCGGATTCACTCCAGTCGAGTCGTCACCGAGCGCAAATATTGCGGCGGGAGGGGGGTCATATTGTTGAGAAAAATTTTCCCCGGCTCCCGGCTGATCGGCGAGACGATCAAACCGATGCGCAATCTCGACGATGGACGTCTTTTCCTGGTGCGCTCCGGAGGGTTGCTCGCCTTCGAAGAACCCATGACGATGGAGGAGGGGGATGTGGTGACGGCTTTCATCCCCGAAGAGTCGGCGGACAGGGTGGAGCAGTGGTTCCATGGACTTTAAGAGTATCTTCAAAGTTCTGAGTCTGGTCGGTCTGGCCGTCGGGGGATTTTTTTCCACCGAGCTGGCCGTGGGAGCCTGGTACGGTGAGAATCTGAAGCCGCTGCTTCTTTTCCTGGCAGCTTTTTTCGCCGTGAATCTGGCGATCTTTCTCTTTCTGCGCAAGCATCCGGTGGATCTGAAGATCCGAGAAAGCATCCTCTCGGTCAACCTGCTTTGGATTTTGCTGGGCATCGGCGGGGCGGCTCCTTTGATGCTCTATACCCATGTGGATGCGGCGTCGGCCTTTTTCGAAGCGATCAGCGGCTTTACGACCACGGGGGCGACGGTCTATAGCGATATCGAAGGGCTCCCGCACCTGATCCTCTTTCACCGCAGCTTGATGCACTGGATGGGGGGGATGGGGATCATCGTCCTGGGCGTCGGGCTACTCTCGATCATCAACCCCTCCGGAAGTCTTGGGCTTTTCAAAGCCGAATCGACGGGGATCCAGATCGAGAAACTCCGCCCCAAGATCAAAGAGACGGCGCTGAGCCTCTGGGGGATCTACCTGGCTCTGACGGTGGCGGATATGCTGCTGCTCATGGCGGCGGGGATGGGGGGATTCGACGCGATCAATCACGCCTTTTCCACGATCTCCACGGGAGGCTTCTCCACCCGCAACGCTTCGCTGGGGGCGTTTCATAGCGATACGATCTTTTGGATCACGACGGTTTTCATGCTCCTTTCGGGGATCAACTTCCTCGCTCACCTGCGTCTGCTCTATCGGGATACGAGCGGGTATCGCAGCGAAGAGGTGCGCTGGTATTTGGCGATCTTCCTCTTCCTTGCGGTGCTCTTGACGATGACCCATCACTTGGTCGGAGGCGACGAGCTCTGGCACTCCGCGACCCACTCCTTTTTCACGATCGCCTCGGTGATGACGACCACGGGATTTGCCACCCTCGATTACGGGACCTGGAGCCATGCGGCGATCGCGCTGATCTTTCTGGCGATGTTCATCGGCGGCAATGCCGGCTCCACCGCCGGAGGCGTCAAAGTGATCCGCTACGTGGTCATTTTCAAAACCCTGATCGCGGAGTTCAAACGCACACTCCACCCCCGCGCCACCATCGCCGTCTATGTCGACGGGCACAAACTCCGCGAAGGGATCCTCGCTTCGACCTTCGGCTTTTTCATTCTCTTCATCCTGACCAACGTTTTCTTGACGGTCTATCTCTATGCCAGAGGGAGCGATCTGATGACCTCGCTCTCCGGAGCCCTGGCGATCGTGGGCAATATCGGCCCAGGCTTCGCCAAAGTCGGCCCCGCCGACAACTTCGCTTTTTTCGCTCCGGTGGACAAAATCGTGCTTTCGATCGGGATGATTATCGGCAGGCTGGAGTGCTACACCGTCTATCTGCTGCTTAGCGCCTCGTTCTGGAAAAGGTT
>CAYUXG010000150.1:0-2897 GCA_964448735.1 uncultured Nitratifractor sp.
CGTCCGATGGGCCGATTGTTGTCCCGTCCGTACCAGACGATGGTCGTCACGGAGGGGGAGTAGCCACAGAACCAGGTGTCCACCCCGTCGTTGGTCGTGCCGGTTTTTCCTGCCAGTTCCAGCCCTTTGACCGCCGCTTTGCGTCCCGTACCGCGACGGATGACGTCCTGAAGAATATCGGTCATGAGATAGGCCTGCTCGGGTCGGGTGAAATCCACGATCTCTTTGGGCTTGGTTTCGTAGATCACCGAACCCTCTTTGGAGACGATTTTGCTCACCAGACGGGGTTCGATCATATGGCCGTAATTGGAAAAGACCGTATAGATCTGGGCCATCTTTAGAGGGCTAACGGCCAAATTTCCCAGAGCGATGGAGAGGTCTCGGGGGATATGCTTCACATCCAGAAGCGCGAGACGCTTGCGGATCGTCTCGACGCCGATGTCGTAGACCAGATTGATCGTCGCCAGATTGCGAGAATGGACCAGCGCATCGCGGAGGGTGATGAAGCCTTTGAAATCATGCTCGTAATTCTTGGGTGCCCAGACTTTGCGCTTGCCATTTTTGTAGTACTGGAAGGTACGGGCCAGATCCGTCAATTTGCTGGCGGGATTGTATCCCATATCCAGCGCCGTCTGATAGATAAAAGGCTTGAAGGCCGATCCGGGCTGCCGTCTGGCCATCGTTACCCGATTGAATGCACTTTTACGGTAGTCCACCCCTCCGACCATCGCGAGGATATCTCCGGTTTTGTTCTCCACGGCGACGAGCGCGCCGTTGAGTTTGGAAGGTTTGTAGCGTTTCAGGAGACGATCGTATCCGAAACGTACCGCCTCTCGGGCGGCTTTTTGCATCTTGAGGTCGATGGTCGTGTAGATTTTATATCCTCCCGTGCGGATATCTCCGAATTTGCCTTTGAATCGCCGCAGCACTTCATCCACGATGTAGGGAGCCACATTCTGACTCAGGGTCGTACGGTAGATTTTTGGCGTCTCCTTCACCGCTTTGCGATACTCCTCTTCGCTGATCCAGCCCAGTTTTTTCAGGCGGTAGAGAATGGTATTGGCACGATTGAGCGCCCGCTTGTAATGACGGCGGGGATTGTAGTAGCTCGGAGCGTTGGGGATACCGACCAGGATCGCGATCTCCTTGAGGCTCAAATCTCCCAGTTTTTTGTGAAAATACCCCTGAGCCGCCGTTTTGACACCGTAGTAGTTGTTCCCGTAGGCGATCTCGTTGAGGTAACGCTCGATGATCTGCTCTTTGCTCAGAACGTTTTCGATCTTGATGGCAAGAATCGCCTCTTTGATCTTCCTGGCCAGTTTTTTTCGGCTGCTGAGAAGCTTGTTCTTCACCAGCTGCTGGGTCAGAGTGCTTCCCCCCTCCACGAAGTGCCCCGCCTTGATGTCGGTGATGGCGGCACGGAGGATCGCGTCGGGATTGATCCCTTTGTGCTCGAAGAATCCCGTATCCTCCGTCGCGATCAGCGCCTCCACCAGCTTGGGAGGAAGCTCGTCGAAGGTGGCATAGAGGCGGTGGCGTTTCTTGAAGATGTAGGCGATGCGGTTTCCGTGACGGTCGAGAATTTCGCTGGAGACTTCGGGGCTGTAGTTGATGAGCTGATCCGCATCCAGCTCCACCTCCTGATAAGCGTAGATGAAAGCGCCGATTAGCGCGATCAGGAAGACGATGGCCAGGATGATGGAGCCCTTGATAAAGCGGTTGATCACGAACGAAACTCCCTTCGGGCGAAACTGGCTTCCATCAGCGAGCGGGTATAGTCGCTGCGGGGATGCCCTAGCACGTCGGCACTGCTCCCCGACTCCACTTCTCGCCCTTCACGAATGACCAGCGTCTCCCGGCAAATTTTGGCCGCCAGATTGATGTCATGGGTGACGAAAAGGGTCAAAAAGCCGAACTTTTCTTGCAATTCTACCAGAAGCGCCGCGATCTCCTCGCGCAGGTGAGGATCCAGCGCCGTCGTTGGCTCGTCCAGCAACAGCAGCTTCGGATCGTCCGCCAGGGCCATGGCGAAGATGACCCGCTGTAGCTGGCCGCCGCTAAGCTGGGGAGGATAGCGGTCAAAAAGCGTCCATTCGAGCCCCAAGAGGCCGAAAAGCTCTCTTGCCCGCTCTTCGGAGGCGAACCACTGCCGCCGGATCTTCGTCATCGGAGAGAGGGCGGTGAAGGGATTTTGGGGAATGAAGGCGACGCTTTTCCCTCGTTTTAGGGCGAAAGGGGCCTCGATCTCCATCTCGGAGTGCAGATTGGACGGGAGCATCCCGATCAGTGCTTTGAGGGTCAGGGATTTGCCGCTGCCGCTTTGGCCCACCAGCGCCAAGGAGTGGTGGATCGTGAAGCTCAAATCCACCAGCGGCCGTTCGTCGGATCGGATACGCAGACGACGAATATGGATCATCTCTCCTCCAGTGCTTTGCAGAGAGAGCGAAGCGCCTTTTTGGAAGCTCCCAGCCTCGGGATGATCCGAAGAATCGGCCGCTCGACCGTAGGACGGCGAATCGCGCCGACGAGGAAGCCCCGCTCCATGAGGCGTCGTTGCATCTGCATCGCCTCTGCGTCGCTGGCGACCGGATAGGAAAGGATCTGGGCATCCATCTCGATACCGCAGACTTCTCGGACGATGCGGCGGCGCTTTTGCAGACGCCGGCGAAGCTTCGGAGCGTGACGGCGGACATACTCCAGATTCTCCAGTGCTAGGGCCGTGTCGATCACCGAGGGGGCAGTGGAGTAGATGATCGGCTTGCCCCGGTTTTCCAGATACTCCACGATGTGGCGGCTTGCCAGGATGTAGGCGCCGTAGCTTCCGTAGGCTTTGCCCAGGGTGCCCATCTTGATCTGCATCGGCCCCGGAGCGATGCCGTAGTGTTCGAAGACCCCCA
>CAYUXG010000151.1:0-2895 GCA_964448735.1 uncultured Nitratifractor sp.
CCTTTCGAGCTTCAAGAGTCTTGGGACAACAGCGGGCTGATCCTGGGGGATCCGCGCTCGGAGGTGACGCAGTTGCTCGTCTCTCTGGACGTGGAGGAGCATCTCATCGAGGAGGCGCCGGAGGGGACGCTCTTTGTCGTGCATCATCCTCTGATCTTCGGCAAGCTGAGTGAGCTGGACTTTTCTCGCTATCCGGCCAACCTTCTGGCGAAAATGATTCGCAAAAACCAATCGATGATCGCGCTGCACACCAACTTCGATCAGACCCATCTCAACCGCTACGTCTTCGAAAAGATTTTGGGACTGCTGCCCGAGCGGGAGGAGCCTTTCCTCTGTGAAGCGCGGGTCGATTGGAGCCTTGACGAATTAAAAAAACGGCTCAGGGAGGCTTTCGGTCTGAAGCATCTGCGCATGGTGGCTCCCCGCGAGCGGATCGGCAGCGTGGCCCTCTGTACCGGATCGGGCGCCTCGCTGATGGATCGGGTCCGAGCGGAGTGCTTCCTCACGGGAGACATCAAGTATCACGACGCCATGAAAGCCATGAGTCAGGGACTGATGATGGTCGATATCGGGCACTGGGAGAGCGAGCGCTTTTTCTCGGAGATCCTAGCGCCGGAGTTGAAAACTTTGCCTCTTTCGGTTATAATCGCGGCATCAGAAAACCCCTTTGTTATGTCTTAAGGGGCAACTTCGAAGTACCTCCCATCCATAAAGGATTCCATTTGAACAAGCATTTGAAAGAGTTGGTGACCCTCTCGACGATCGATAAAGACCTTGACAGTTTCACTCCGGCCATCGAAGCGGCCCGGAAAAAAGTGGAGCGGGAAGAGAAAAAGGTCGATGCCGTCCGTTCCCGGATCGAGACGCTGAAAAGCCAGATCGAAGAGAACGAGTCGAAAATCGCCACCTACGAAGAGCAGATCTCCACGCTTAGCGAACAGCTCAACTCCATCCAGAAAAAAGGAAGTGAAATCTCCACGGAAAAGGAGATGAAGGCTCTTTCGATCGAAGAGGAGATCGCCCGGGAGAAACTGACCTTCGCCAATGAAGAGATCGAGCGCCTCCACAAAGTCATCGAAACAAAAAAAGCTCAGCTCGAAGAGCTTGAAGCCGAACTGGAAGAGTTGCAAAAAGCACTGGAGAGTGCGAAAGAAGAGGCGAACCGGGAGCTCGAGTCGATCGAAAAGCAGAAAGAGGGTCTCTACAAGGCACGGGAAGAGATCATCCGCCAGATGGATCAGAAGGTCCTCTCTTTCTACGAAAAGATCCGCAAATGGGCCGGCAATAGCGCCGTCGTCCCCGTCCGGAAACAGGCTTGCTACGGCTGTTACCTCAAGATCAGCGACAAAACCTACTCCGACGTGATCCGGGGCGAAGAGATCGTTACCTGCCCCCACTGCGGCCGGATCCTCTATCTCGAAGAGGTGGAAGAGCCCGCCGAGGCTTAATGTGGGGGTGTTCCCGCTCGTTTATACGCTGGTGGGGATCTTGCTGTTTCTCGCAGCGTGGCCCTTCCTTCTGCTTCTTTCTATGAGGCCAAAATATCGTGTCTCCATCCCCGCGCGTTTTTTTCTTTGGCGCAATTCTCCCCATCGTTCCGGGGGCGTCTGGTTTCATGTTTGCAGCTTCGGGGAGGCTCGGGCGCTGCGGCCTCTCGTGGAGCGTTTTGCGCCGGAGCGTCGAAGAATAAGTGTTACAACCCAGACCGGGTTTGAAGCGGCGCAGGAGTTTGTCCCGGATCAGACTCGCTATCTTCCCTTCGAGCCTTGGCTCTGGCTTTGGATGCGCCCCCAGAAGGCGCTGGTGGTGATGGAAGCGGAGCTTTGGTATCTGCTCTTTACTCTGGCACGGAAAAAGGGAGCTAAAACCTTCTTGATCAATGCGAGAATTTCGGACCGATCTTGGCCCTCCTATCGGCGTTTTCGTTGGTTCTACCGCCGGATTTTTGCCCAGATCGATCGGGTCTATGCCCAGAGCGAAAGAGATCGGGAGCGTTTGGAACTTTTGGGAGCTTCGTCGGTGCTTGTGACGGGCAATCTCAAACTCTCCTCCGTCGCCGCCCCTTCGAATGCGATCGCCAAACCCGAAGGCTATCTGGTCTGTGCGGGAAGTACGCACGAGGGGGAGGAGTCGGCGATTCTTGAGGGGTTCCGTGCGCTCAAAGCGTTTCACCCCGATGCGAAAATGGTGATGGTTCCTCGGCATCCGGAACGTTTCGAGAAGATCGAAAGAATGATGCGGGGATTTGCCCGTCTGCAAGGATGGAGTTTCGGGCGTTTTTCGCAGGAGAATTCGTTGGAGCGGGATTTGACGCTGATGGATCGGATGGGAGCGTTGATCGATTGCTATGCCGTCAGCGATTTGGCGATCGTCGGCGGTGCCTTCGAACCGATCGGAGGGCACAATGCGGCGGAGGCGGCGCAGTTTGGCATTCCGGTCATCTCGGGTCCTCACTTTTTCAATCAACGCGAACTCTTCGAAGGGATCGAGGGGATGACGATCGTCGAAAAAGACCGGCTGGCGGAGACGATGCGCTACCCTTCGTTGCTCACTCCCGCACGATTGCGGTATCGTAGCGATGCATTGGAGCTTATTGAAAAGGAGATCCGAGATGTTTTATGAACTTCATGACGAAACGGTCTCGATGAAGATCAAGGCCCAACCGGGCGCGAGCCGAAGCGAGTTTGCGGGACTCTACGGGGACGAGGCTATCAAAGTGCGCGTCGCCGCGGCCGCCGTGGAGGGGGCGGCCAACAAAGAGTTGGTCAAATTCCTCTCCAAGCAGTTCAAGGTCCCCAAAAGTGCGATTCGATTCAAAAGCGGGGAGACGGCAAAGATCAAGGTGATCGAATTCCCGGCCACTGAGCGTTGGGCCGAATTTGCGGCATCGATGGA
>CAYUXG010000152.1:0-2879 GCA_964448735.1 uncultured Nitratifractor sp.
AAGTGCTAAGTGCTAAGTGCTAAGTGCTAAGTGCTAAGTGCTAAGTGCAGTTTGTATGAGTCGGAAGGAGCTGTCAAGTCCTTTTCGGACCTTGGGTGCTTTTTCACGGCATTGAATCAAATCGTAACACGTAACTCGTAGCACATAACACGCCATTTAAAATAAAAGGACTTCGATCGATGAAAACACCTGCCTTTTTCGACAAAGCGCCGCTTTTGCGGCTGCATGATCCGCTGGGGGCTTTCCTTGGGGCCTTCGAAGAGGGAATCGTAGAGATCGGCTACGTCGATTGCGTCAAACTGGCGGGGCACTCCTGCCCCACCGTTGCAGGGGCCTTTCTCCTGGCCCACGAGGGGCTGCATGCCCTCTACGGAGCCGGTGAATTGCCCGAGCGCAGCCGCATCCGGGTCGAGATGCGCGGTCCCAAGAGCGACGGAGTCAACGGCGTCATCGGCACCGTCGTCTCCTACATTTGCGGAGCCGGAGACGAGGGTGGCTTCGCCGGAATCGGAGGGGCTTTTTCCCGCCGCGGATTGCTGCACTACGACGTCGCCGACGTGGAGGGGGATCTGCGCCTGAGCCGTCTCGACAGCGGTGCTTCGGTGAGCCTGCGGTTGGATACTTCCGTCGTAGGCGCCTCTCCTGAAATGATGCCCCTGATGCAAAAGGCTCTACGCGGCGAAGCCCTCCCCGAAGAGGAAGAGCGTTTCCGCGCCCTCTGGCAAGGCCGCGTAGAGACGATGCTCAGCACTCCCGAACTCTGGCCCAAGATCGCCGTCGTCACCCGGGAGACGGAAGGCAACTGCTGATGCGAAACCCCTATCCCAACCCAAAGGAACGTCCATGCAAATCTCCAACTATATGACCCACGAACACCGTGCTTGCGACGGCCTCTTCGCCGAAGCCGAGAAACTCGCCGCCGAGAAGAGCTGGCCCGAGGCGCAAGAGAAATTTCTCCAATTCGCCGACGAAACGCTGAAGCACTTCAAAAAAGAGGAGGAGGAGCTCTTCCCCGCCTTCGAAGCCAAGACCGGCAGCACGGAGGGCCCCACTCAGGTGATGCGCTTCGAGCACGAGCAGGTGCGCGGCCTCCTCGGCAAGATGGCCGAAGCTCTGGAAAATCAGGATCGCGACGCCTACCTCTCCCTTGCCGAATCGATGATGATCTTGCTGCAGCAGCACAATATGAAAGAGGAGCAGATGCTCTATGCCATGTGCGACCGCGTCCTTCCCCCCGAAGAGAAGAGCGGCATCATCGAAAAGATGGAGGAGGTCGCACTTTGAAACCCGTCTATCTCGATGCCCGTTCGATGGAGCACCCCGAACCGCTGGAGCGAGCGATCGCCGTTTTGCGTGAGCTCGATGAGGAGCATTATCTCTACATGCTTCATCGCAAAGAGCCCGTCCCGCTCCTGGCCCTGGCGAAAGAGCACAAGCTCAACTTCCTCTCCCGCTGCGACGATCGGGGCGAATGGCACATCCTCGTCACTCCTTCACGAAACGTAAGGCTGGAAGAGCTGATCGTGGAGGAAACGCAGGAGATCGCCTGATGTTTCAAAACAGCGGCCTCTCTCTCGATCAGGCTCCCCCCATCGGCGTCGTCTTCCGCTTCTTCCTCGCCGGAAGCCTCTTCGGTATCGCCGCGGGGGTCTGGCTGATGTTCCACGGGGTAGAGGCCCTCGATCCCTCCGCCTCCGCGGGGCTGATCCTGACCCATCTGCTGACCCTGGGGGTGATGCTCTCGTTCATGCTCGGAGCGCTCTTTCAGATGCTGCCGGTCCTGGCGGGGGTGGCCCATCCCCGCCCGATGCTCCGGGCCCTGCGCACCCAATACCCTCAGATCTTCGGCACTATTTTTCTGCTGCTGGGCTTCGAATACGGCGACGGGATCTTGTATGCCCTGGCGGCTCTTTTCTTGACGATCGCTCTGTTGCCCACCGCGGGATGGATGCTGCGTCGCCTCGTCGATCTCCCCTCCCACAGTGCCTCGTCGAGGGGAATGGGCTTCGCGCTTTTCGATCTGTTGATCCTTCTTCTGCTGGGACTGAGCCTGCTGGGGATGCGCAGCGGCATGGATCTGGGGGATTACGCCGCTTTTCGGAGTCTGCACATCGCCTACGGTCTGCTGGGGTGGATCGCCCTGCTGATCCTCTCGGTCTCGTTCCAGGTGATCGAAATGTTCTACGTCACTCCCGCCTACCCCCGGCTCCTCTCGCGCTATCTGCCCGTGGGCATCGCCGCGGCCTTGACGCTGGAACTGGTCGCACGGCTCGATCTCCCGCCCCTGGCTCCCTGGATCGAAAATCTGGCTCTGCTGGGGATCCTGGCCTATGCGCTGCTCACCCTCCGGCGGCTCTCCCAACGCCGGCGTCCTCTGACCGATGCGACGGTCTGGTTCTGGCGCACGGGGATGGGCGCTTTGAGCATCGCTTCGATCCTCTGGATCCTGCGCAATCTCTTGGGCGGTTTTCCTGCGGAGCTCGACAGACTCCTCTTCGGCCTCTATGGCGCGTTCGCTTTGAGCGTCGTCTTTGCCATGAGTTACAAAATCGTTCCCTTCCTGAGCTGGTTCCACCTCAATGCCCAGGGCTACTTCAACGCCCCCATGATGCACGAAGTGATCCGCCCCCGCTACGCCATGCAGCATCTGGGCATCCACCTTGCGACCCTCTTCGTCGCCCTGGTCGCCGCCTTCGACCCCCGACTGTGGCCCCTCGTCGGCGCGATGCTCACCCTCTCCTTCGCCTGGATCGCCCTGGCGATCTACCGGGCTTGGCATCTCTATCTGGAGGTGCAACGCACGGGGGAGAGATTTGAGTTTGGGAAGTGCTAAGTGCTAAGTGCTAAGTGCTAAGTGCTAAGTGCTAAGTGCTAAGTGC
>CAYUXG010000153.1:0-2871 GCA_964448735.1 uncultured Nitratifractor sp.
TTGACCATAAGAGCATCGTAACCTTTTCCTTCTCCACTTATCCGAAGTTCCATTTCGTCAAAACGACTCTCTTTTAAGAGACTCTTCAACTCGTCGAGGAAAGCTTCCGTCTGGATATCCCACCAGTGTTGCGAAAGTTCGTCAAGAATTTGAGAGCAGTGATAGGGACGACGTTCTCGAATAGCAAGCAGGAGATCATGCATCTTTTTTTGCAATAATTCCGGGGTTCCCCGTTGTTTTCCTTCCTTCTTCTTCTTCTGACTTCTCTGCATCAGCATTGCTTCGACGATTTTGCTTCTGGCAAGAGAAATGATATTGTGGAGCTCATGACACAGTACTTTCGCCTGCTCCGAATCGCCCTGCAATAGGGCACGATAAAGCTCGGAGGATTTCTCTTCGATCTCTTCGGCGAGAAGATTGGCAGCGGCCATAGTAATCAGGTTGGTCAAACGACGGGCTTCGGCTAAATCGTTCCAAAGCAATTTCTGTTCAATCTCTTTGCAACTCTCCGCCGCCGAATGCAAAAACTCCTCTGCCATCCTACAATAGAGCTCATGATTGCCTCCGGCCCGTTCCAATCCATCCCGCACATTGAAACCAAAGCGCTGCATATAATAGCCGCGGTCGGCTCTCCTCTCCTTCCTCTTGGAGAAAAAATCCAGAAGGAGGCGGTAGAGTTTTCGGACTTGAATCGGTTTGGGGAGGTAAGCTTGCATCCCCATCTCCTCAAGCTCTCTCTTCTCAATTTGATCTCCCGTAAGAGCGATGATGGGGATAGAGGAGAAACGTTGATCCGCACGAATTCGTTTGGCAGCCTCCTTTCCACTCATCATCGGCATATTGATATCCATCAAAATCAAATCCACATTTTCCCGTTCCAGTAGATCCAAAGCCTCTTTTCCGTTTCCTGCCACCAATCCGTGCAGCCCCGCCTTGCTCACCAAACCCAACAGCACTGCCTGATTGACTGTGTTGTCATCAGCGATGAGGACATTGAATCCTCGATAAGCCTGAAGTTCTTTATTCAGCTGTTTCCACTCTTCCGACTCCTCTTCAATCTTCTTCTGACCATAGATTTCCAGAATCAGTTCAAAAACCTTTTGCTGAGTCGCCGGTTTTCTCAGAGTTATCTGAAACTCATCAAAAAGGGATTTCTCCTCTTCCGTCAACTTCTTCTGATATCCGGAAAACTCATGACGTAGCAATACATAATGAGCCTGGGGCTGTTTTTCCCTACATTTTCGGTAACAAGATCCCACCATACTCTCGTCAATCATCATGATATCGTAGACTTCACTATCTAATACTTCTTCAAGATCTTTCTCATCTTGAAGTTGCATCGTACCGTAATGAAAATAGCGCAGCATTCGCGACAATGCCCCGGATGCATGCAGGCTGGGATCGAGGATCAATACCCTCTTGTACATCAAATCTTTGGAGGGGAGGCGATAACTTCTTCTTTCACTTTGTTTCGTCGGCAAAGTGAAAAAAAACCGGCTTCCCTTCCCCTCCTGGCTCTCCACTCCGATTTCACCCCCCATCTTTTCCACCAGCTGCTTAGCAATCATCAATCCCAAGCCGGTGCCGCCGTATTTTCGACTAATGGAGCTATCACTCTGAACAAAAGCATCGAAAACCTTTTCT
Organism: uncultured Nitratifractor sp.; assembly: GCA_964448735.1. GTDB lineage: Bacteria > Campylobacterota > Campylobacteria > Campylobacterales > Sulfurovaceae > Nitratifractor. Next base: position 1,645 of record CAYUXG010000153.1, read on the forward strand.
TGCTGCTCCTTGCTCATGCCGATCCCGGTATCTTCCACCTCAAAGAGAAGGGTCAACTCCTCCCCCTTTCTCTCTTTGTCCGTGATTCGAAGAGCCACTTCTCCCTTTTCGGTAAATTTAATCGCATTGTTCATGAGATTGATCAGAACCTGTGAGAGGCGAAGCCCATCCCCTACGATGTGGGCCGGGACATGACGATCGATGTCAAAGATCAGCTCCAGTCCCTTCTCTTCTGCCTTGACTCCGATCACGGAAACGACCTGTTCCAGGACTTCATTGAGGTTGAACTTCTCCTGTGCTACCTCCAGTTTCCCGCTTTCGAGTTTGGCAAAATCCAAGAGATCGTTGATCAAATTGCTAAGAACCTTCCCCGATTGTTCAATCTTCCCGAGATAGTTTTTCTGCTCCCCTTCCAAAGGAGTATCTTCCAACAAATGAGCCATTCCCAGGATTCCGTTAAGCGGGGTGCGCAGTTCGTGAACCATAGAAGCGAAAAAGAGTTCCTTCATCTCCAGACGATGTTGTAATCTTCTCTGTTCCTTGCTACATTGTTCTACAATATTTGTGATTTCCTTCTCCAATATCTGGACCTTTCGCCCTGCAGCGATCATCCCTCGACGGAGACGGTGACTGAAAATAAAACGCCCCAGATTGTTGGCGAAAAGTTCGGGAGGGAGCAATGAGATAGCGGTGATTCCCCACTGAATGGGAATCTCAGGATAGAGTAAATTTTCCCGATAAAGATAGAGAGTATTGTCGCGTTTTTGCAAAGAACCTAAACTTCCCAGGATGATTTGGTAGTCCTCGTCGTGTCCCTCCCTCTCCATCAACAGAAGCAAATCCGGAGATCCCTCTTCGAGGGAGCAGTACGCCACTGCCTTACGTACATCGGAAACACACGTCGTCCCCTCCGTCCATTCACCAAGCCCCTGCTCGATCTCCCTGCTCTTGGAATCCGGGTCGTAGCAAAGAATCCGAACTCCATTTTTTGTTGAAAGCGGCTGCAAGTTTTCGCTCATTTGAGTATCTCCCCACATCGTATGCTATTTTCGAGGATAGAAATTTGTCGGATAATATTCTTCCGGTCCGTCTTTAGCACCAATTCACAGGTATCGAGATTGTCGTCTCTTCCCAGAATCGTTCCAAGAGTGTCGAAAGTATCCGAACGCCAATAGTGCAGCGACGATCCGTCGGGGAGTTTCACGTCCCGGTAGCTCGGACCGTTAT
>CAYUXG010000154.1:0-2851 GCA_964448735.1 uncultured Nitratifractor sp.
AGAGCTGATCGAAAAGAGTTCGCCTCATCGGAGCCGGGGCAGTCTCCACCCTCGGCGATACGCGACGAGCCTCGTCGCAAGAGCGATCAGCGCGACACAAAGAAGCGTCCATGAATTCAGCGCGTGAAGTACGTGCAGGCCCCAGATCAAAAAGGCCGCTAGGAGAGCGACGCTTCCGTAGAAGTCGCTGGTGAGGACGATGGGGACTTCGTTGACCATGATATCGCGCAGCATCCCCCCGCCTACGGCAGTGATGAACGCGAGCAAAAGCACGCCGAAGAGATTGAAGCCCGTAGAGAGACCGAGCAGCGCACCCGTCACGGCGAAGGCCACCAGCCCGATGCTGTCCATCAGGATAAAAAGCGTGTAGCGCTCGATCTGTTCGCGGCGTTGAAGCCGCAGCAAAAACGCCGCGACGATGCCCGCGATCACGTAGAGCAACACGCTGCTCTCTATGAAGGCTACGGGCGTACGACCCACGATCACGTCGCGCATGATCCCCCCGCCCAGGGCCGTGAGGAAAGCGGCGATAACGACGCCCAGCAGATCGAGCCCTTTGCGCACGCCCATGAGAAATCCGCTGACGGAGAAGGCGACCAAGCCGATGGCGTCGGCCACGGCGAAGAGGCTCATGCCAGGTAATCGATGTAGTCGTCTTTGAAGGCGACGTAGCGCCGTGCCGAAGCGTAGAGCTCGGCGACCTCCTCATCGCTCAGGGTACGCACCGCCTTGGCGGGAGAGCCCAAGATCAGGCTGCGGGGTGGAAAGACTTTGCCCCCCGTCACCAGCGCTCCCGCTCCCACGATCGACTCTTTGCCGATGACGGCACCGTCGAGGATCGTGGAGTTCATCCCGATGAGGCAGGCATCTTCGATCGTACATCCGTGAAGCATCACCCGATGCCCCACGGTCACATCACTACCGATGATCGTGGGATGACCGTCGCTCATGTCAGGGTTTTTGTAGTGGGTGACGTGGATCATCGTCAAATCCTGGATGTTGGTCCGATCCCCGATGCGGATACGGTGTACGTCGCCGCGCACCACGCAGCCGAACCAGATGGAGCACTCTTCGCCCGTCTCTACATTGCCGATGACCGTCGCATCGGGCGCGACCCAACTGCGCTCGCCGAAACGGGGAAACCACTCTTTGTAACGTAACAGCATTTCGCACTCCTTTTTTAGGCAGCCTCGATCAGCGACGTGGCAAGCATCCCCTCGATACTCAAGTGATAATCGATCGCCTCCCACTCGATCCCCGTGGCACGGCAGATCAACTTGTAGTTTTTCAGCTCGCTGATCGTTGCATTTTTGAGAGGTTCGTACCAATCGAGGGGAGTAGAGATAATCCTCTCGTCCTCCAGTTTTACATGCAAATAGGTTTCATCGAAATGAACCTCTTTAGCTTTGAGCAAACCACTCATCCCATCTCCTTTCGAACTCTTCACGGTGTTCTTCGATGATTTTCAAAGCCAGTTTCAAATCTTTCGCTGAAAGATAATTTTTCACAACTTTCAAATCTTCGAGTTCCACTTTCGCAAAATCATCACCTTTCATTACATGAATATGCTTCGGATCATGTTCGTTCGCATAAAAGAAAAACTTGAATCCGAGTTTTCTCAGCAATGTAGGCATCACTCTTCCTATGCTTTTAAAGGATTATATCGAAGAATGGGGAAAGAAATGCGGAAAAATAGAGGTAAAAAAGTGAAGTTCTTGGAAGGCAAACTCCCCGTAGGGAGATCTTGGGTTTAGCTTACCCGAGTGACGATCTGATCGCCGCTCGCGTCGAAGGTGACGGTGTCGCCCTCTTTGACTTCGCCTTCGAGGATCATCTCGGCCAGGCGATCTTCGACGATCTCGGCCAGGGCCCGCTTGAGGGGGCGTGCGCCGTAGACGGGATCGAAGCCTGCTTTGGCCACCAGGGCCTTGGCGGCGTCGGTGAGGATGACTTTGATATCGCGTTCTTCGAGCTTCTTCTCGATGCTCTTGAAGAGCACGTCGACGATCTTGACGATCTGCTCTTCTCCCAGGGGGTTGAAGATGATCAGATCATCCAGCCGGTTGATGAACTCGGGGCGGAAGTAGTGTTTGAGCTCGTCGCGCACCGCCTTCTCCCGGTCCACCGGATCTTTGAACTCCATGATCTTGTCCGAGGCGATGTTGGAGGTGAGGATGATGATGGTGTTTTTGAAATCCACCGTCACCCCCTTGTTGTCCGTCAAGCGTCCGTCGTCGAGCACCTGCAGCAGGATGTTGAAGACATCCGGATGGGCCTTCTCCACCTCGTCGAAGAGGACGACGCTGTAGGGCTTGCGGCGCACCGCTTCGGTGAGCTGCCCGCCCTCTTCGTATCCGACGTATCCCGGTGCCGCACCGACCAAGCGGCTGACGGAGTGCTTCTCCATGTATTCGGTCATATCGATGCGGATCAGCGCCTTTTCGCTGTCGAAGAGGAACTTCGCCAGCGCCTTGGCGGTCTGGGTCTTACCGACACCGGTGGGCCCCAGGAAGAGGAAGCTTCCGATGGGGCGGTTGGTGTCGGAGAGGCCGGCTTTGTTGCGCTTGATCGCCCGGGCGACGGCGCGCAGCGCCTCGTCCTGGCCGACGACTTCTTCGCGGAGATGATCTTCGATGTGCAGGACCTTCTCCCGCTCGCTCTGGAGCATCTTGGTCACGGGGATGCCGGTCCACTTGCTGACGATCTCGGCGATCATCTCCTCGTCGACGGCATTTTTCAGCAGCGTTCCTTGCTTCTGCATCTTTTCCCACTGGGCATTGAGCTCTTCGAGCTGCTTCTCCAGGGCCGGGATTTCGCCGTATTCGATCTCGGCGGCCTTGTTGAAGTCGGC
>CAYUXG010000155.1:0-2841 GCA_964448735.1 uncultured Nitratifractor sp.
GGGCGTGCATCGTCGCTATTGGCATTTCCTGCGCTACGGCGACGGAGAGGATCTTTATGAACGCTGGAGAATCTTGAGAAGAGAGTTGAAAGAAGAAGAGCAAAAAAAGAATTAAAAACCTGTTGATTACCAAAATCATGGGATAATAGAAGAAGAGAATTGAACAATAGACCTTTAAAAAGAGAGGGACGGTGGATGAAGCGTGGAGTAGGAATCGCGATGGTCGGGATCTTGGGAATGCAGCTGCTCTGGGGAGCGGAGGGTGTGCTCCTTATTGAGGAGGGGAGCTCTCCACAGGCCCTTCAACAGGCACGCAGGCAGCTCGAAGGGGTTTTGGCAGTGGATCGTTCCTTGACCAAAGATTTGAAAAGAATCCCTCCGATTCAAGTCAAAAAATCGGGGAAGCGATACCTTTTGGAATGGGGGCCTCTGCCGGAGGAGAAGGCGTTGCCGGAACTGGCGCGGCGTTTGCATCGGATTTTTCCTCATGCCCAATGGATCAGGATCGAAAAGGAGAAGGTCAAGGTCCCGGTTCCGCTTGCTGCTACCGCACCGGTTGCACTCTCCGAAGGGGGAGATCGAGGGAATGAAAAACTCTGGATCGCCCTTTTTGCTTTGGCGATGACGGGGGTTCTGGGGCTCTTCGTCTCTTCCAGAAAAATTGAAAAACTTCGCAAAGAGCAAGAAAAGATCCGCTCCCGTCATAAAGAGATGGAAGAACAATTCAACGAAGTCTTTTCTCACATGGGTCAAAATATTTACAAATTGGGCAAAGAGATCGTCGATGCGACCAGCGACGTGGTGGAGAAGATCGGGGAGCCGGAGATCGGAAGCAAGCTCCGGCAAATGATCAACAAAGAGACGAAAATCCTCGACACTACCAGTACCTTGTTGGAGTTTTTGAGGATCAAGGGAGGGAAAGTAACCTACGATACCGAGCCTTTCAACCTCAACCGGGTCCTGGACGAAGTGCTGGGGAATCTTGGAAGCCGCGTGCAAAGCAGTGAAGATGTAGAACTGATTTTTCACATCGATAAGCAGTTTCCTCGGGATGTGGAGGGGGATTTTACCCACTTGGCCGATTCTCTGACCCACCTATTGGAACATGCCGTCGTCCAAAGCGGGGAGGGGGAGGTTTCGCTCTATGCAGGACTCTCCAAAAAGGCTCTGGGACGATACAAACATGCTTTGCAGTTTCGTATCGAATACCGAACTCCTCCGGAGCGGGAAGAGTCGGCTTCGGAGTATTTCCGCCCCGTTTATGATGAGGAGAGCGGAGAGTATTTTCGTCTGGAGTGCTTTATCGCGAAAGAGCTTATCGAGATCATGGAGGGGGAGATACGGGTCCAAGCCGATGAGAATCGGATGAGTGTTGCCGTGGTCATTCCGGTAGAGATGGATGAAAAAGAGCGTCGTCGCTACCGCTTGAGGAGTTTGGAGCTTACCGACAAATCGGTGCTGGTGGTCAATCGTAACTCCAGAGCCTCCGAAGCGATTGCCGGGCTCTTCTCTTATTTCCGTCACCGTGCAGAGGTGATGGAACTCTCAGAGTACGAAAACCGACGGCCGCCTCTGGTCAAGTATGATATTTTGGTGGTCGAAGAATCCCTCGTTGATCCGATGCTCATCGAATATACGAAAAAGATCCGCCGCCATCGGGATCTGAAGGTGGTAAGCGTCCGCAACATCTTCTCTCCTGCCGAAGCACATTTCGATGAATCGAAGGTGGATGCCCGGCTCGTAAAACCGCTAACTTTGGAACGTGTCTACCAATTGATCGAAGAGCTTTATCCTCCTTTGAGCGTGGAACACGCTTCCACACAAGAGAAAAAAGATACGAGGCAAGAGATCGAGAAGCAACCCTCCCGGGAATTTTGGCGGGGGATTCCTCAGACTCCCGGCGTGGATTTGGGGAGTTTCTCCGAGTTTGCGGGAGCTTCGCTTCTGATCGTGGAAGACAATGAAATCAACCGAAAAATGCTGCTGAAAGTCTTGGAGCATTCCGGCATGAAGCTTTCTACGGCGGTTCATGGTCTCGAGGCACTCGAGGCGGTACAAAACGGAGAAAAATTCGACCTGATTCTAATGGATATCAATATGCCGGTGATGGATGGGTATACGGCGACGGAAAAGATCCGAAGGCTTCCCATGGGCGAGCAGCTTCCGATTATCGCGCTCTCCGCCTTGCAGGTAGAGAACGAATTGGAGCGAATGATCCAATCGGGCTTGGACGGATATATCCCCAAGCCTTTGAATATTGGACAACTCTACACGGTTTTCGATCGCTATCTACGACGAAGCGTAGAGAAGGGAAAAACACAGACCAGAAAGAGAGAGATACGTTATCCCGAAGCGATCGATCTCCACAAAGCCTTGGAGCATGCGGGAGAGAACGAACTGCTTTTGCAAGAGTTGTTGCGGGAGTTCGTAGAACTCTACGGTGAGAGCGACAAGAAATTCCATGCGCTGTATGAAAAAGGCGATTTGGAAGGGCTTCGCCACGAGCTTGTGGATCTGTTGGGTCTTAGCGGCACGATCGGAGCGCAGGATCTCTACGTTGCGGTCAAAGAACTTTACAAGGTTCTTCTACTCAATAAGTTGGAGATGGTTCCCTCTTGCATCGTTGCCTATTCGGAGGCTTTGAAGAGTTTGAACGATTCGATTCGGGATTATCTGGATTCCTTGAGGGAGGATGTTCCCGAGGGGTAAAGCATTCGACCCCTCTTGTCAGTAGAGCCGGTAACGGACGTAGATGATGATCTTGGTTTTGACTTTGGGGCGGGGGTAGTGCATGTAGGCGGTTTTGATCACTTCGATGGTCTGCCGGTCCAGTGAGCTCGA
>CAYUXG010000156.1:0-2841 GCA_964448735.1 uncultured Nitratifractor sp.
GTGCGACTGCGCCGCAGGCGCTCCCAATAACCAATAACCAAGTACCAATAACCATAATTTACCGTATCTTCAACGTGATCAATGCGAAGAGGTTCGCGATAAAGGCGATCATCCAGAAGCGGACGATGATCTTGTTTTCGGCCCAGTTTTTCATCTCGAAATGGTGATGGATGGGGGCCATGAGGAAAACTCTCTTTTGGCGGATTTTCCAGCTGCCGACCTGGAGGATGACCGAGACGGTTTCGATGACGAAGATGATTCCGATGAGGATCAGCAGCACTTCACTCTTGCCCAGGATCGCCATGTAGGCGAGAAAGGCGCCGATGGAGAGGGAGCCGGTATCCCCCATGAAGATCTCCGCCGGATAGCAGTTGTACCAGAGAAATCCCAAGAGCCCTCCCGCCAATGCGGCGGCGACGATGGTGACTTCTCCGACTCCCTTGATGTTGGGAAGGAGCAAATATTGGGAAAAGACGGCGTGGCCGGTGAGATAGACGATGATGCCTAGCGTTCCCAGCGCGATGATCGTGGGGACGGTGGCCAGTCCGTCGAGGCCGTCGGTGAGGTTGACGGCGTTGCTCGTGGCGATCATGACCAATACCCAGAAAGGGATCGCCCAAAGGCCCATATCAAAGAGCGGGGTCTTGACGAAGGGGACGTAGAACGTCGTCGGGAAATGGGCGACGAAGATCAGAAGCAGTGCCACGAGAGTCGCGATGAGGATGAGCAGCCCCATCTTGGCCCGGGCGCTGAGCCCTTGGAGATTGTCCCCGCTGAGGACTTTTCCCAGATCGTCTTTGAGCCCTACGGCGGCGAAGCCGACCAGAGTCAGCAAGCCTCCGAGGACGTAGGCGTTGTCCAGCCTGGCGGAGAGGAGCGTGGCGACGACGGTGGAGAAGATGAAAATCGCGCCTCCCATCGTGGGCGTGTGCTGCTTCTCTTCGTGGGCCGGGACGTATTTGTTGATCGGTTGGCTTGCTTTGCGCCCTTTGGCCCAGGCGATATATTTGGGCAGAAGGAAGAGGGTTAGGCAGAAAGAGACGAAAAAGGCGATGCCGGCGCGGACGGAAATGTAGTAAAAGAGATGAATGTCAAGCAGATGATGAAAGGAATAAAGCATAGCGTACTTTCCAACGGTAGATCCGGGATTTATGAACTAAGAAGCGCTATTTTACTATAATTAAATAAATTCGAAACGACAGGAATAGGAAGATGCAGAAGAAGACCCTCTTGATCATCACCGACGGGATCGGCTACAAACCCCACAGTGCGGCCAATGCGTTCGAAGCGGCGCAGAAACCGACCTACGATCGGCTCTTTAAGGAGGTGCCCCATACGCTGATCTCCACCTACGGGCTGAGCGTGGGATTGCCCGAAGGACAGATGGGCAACTCGGAGGTCGGGCATATGACCATCGGAAGCGGCCGGGTGCTCTATCAGGATCTGGTGAAGATCTCCCTGGCCCTCGAGGACGGTTCTCTGGCGAAAAATCCCGCCCTCGTCGAGACGGTGCGAAAGAGCCGGGATATGCACCTTATCGGCCTTATGAGCGACGGGGGAGTCCACTCCCACCTGGAGCACATCCTGGGATTGGCGAAGATCCTCAAAGGCATGGGCAAAAGAGTCTGGCTGCATCTGATCACCGACGGACGGGACGTTTCGCCCACCTCGGCACCGGAGTATCTGCGCCAAGTGGAGGAGATCCTGGACGACGAGATCCGCATCGCCAGCCTGGGCGGGCGCTTCTATACGATGGATCGGGACAACCGTTGGGAACGGGTGGAAAAAGGGTATCGCGCCATCGCCGAAGCGACGCCCCAAAGCTCCTTTACCCCCATGGAGTATCTTCTCAAGAGTTACGACGAGGGGATCACCGACGAATTTGTCGTGCCCACGGCTTTCGAGGGCTACGAAGGGATGCATGACGGCGACGGGGTGATCGTGGCCAACTTCCGCTCCGATCGGGTGCGGGAGATCACGACGGCGTTGGGAGACCCCGACTTCGACAAATTCGAGCGCAAACCGTTGAAGCTGCATATTGCGACGATGACGCAGTACGATGCAAGCTTTCCCTATCCGGTGCTTTTCCCCAAAGAGCCTCCCAAAAATACGTTGGCGGAGGTGATCAGCCGGGCGGGTCTGAGCCAGCTGCATACCGCCGAGACGGAGAAGTATGCCCACGTGACCTTCTTTTTCAACGGCGGCGTCGAAGAGCCCGTGGAGGGGGAGAGCCGGGTGCTCATCCCCAGCCCTCAGGTCAAGACCTACGATCTGAAGCCCGAAATGAGCGCTCCGGAAGTGGGCGAAGCGGTGCGCAAGGCGATGGAGGAGGGATACGATTTTATCGTGGTCAACTTCGCCAACGGCGACATGGTCGGCCATACGGGCAATTTCGATGCGGCGGTCAAAGCCGTCGAAGCGGTGGACAAAGAGCTCGGTCAGATCGTCCGTAAAGCCGAAGAGAAGGGGTACAACCTGATTCTTACCTCCGACCACGGCAACTGCGAAGAGATGCGCGATGCCGAAGGGAATATGCTTACCAACCATACGGTGGGGGATGTCTGGGCCTTCGTCAAGGCGCCGGGCGTGACGAAGCTCAAAGCCCACGGAGGCTTGAACAACATCGCCCCGACGGTTTTGGAGCTGATGGGATTGGAAAAACCCGAGGAGATGGACGAGTCGCTGATCGAGCGGGGCTAAACGGCCTGCTGCATCCTTAGGCTTGCTCCGCCTGGGCGATGAGGACTCCTTCGAGGAGTTTGTCGATGTCGCCGTCGAGGATCGCATCGACGTTGCTGAAGGCTTGGCCGCTGCGGCTGTCTTTGACCTGCTGGTAGGGCT
>CAYUXG010000157.1:0-2838 GCA_964448735.1 uncultured Nitratifractor sp.
AGTTGACCATGGCTCGGATTCCGTAGCAGCGACCCTCTTCGATGAGCAGATCGTAGACGAGCGTGTTACGCTGGAGCAGATGGCGATTGTGCGTCATCATAAAGTAGTGCAGGTAGCGTCCCGTCGCGTCGCCTCCAGCATGGAGGATCCTGCTGGTGGAGTGGGCCGCCTCTTTGGTAAAAAGCAACCGCCCCGCCGCGTCCCGGTCGAACTCCATCCCCCGTGCGAGCAGATCCTCCCGAATCCCGATCGATTCGCGCGAAAGGATTTCCACCGCCTCTTTGAAGTTGTGATAAGCGCCCGCGGCCAGCGTATCCTCGATATGGGGAGGGATATCCTCTTCATCCAGCGCCGTGACGATCCCGCCCTGGGCATAGAAGGTGTTGCACTCCCAGGGGATATCTTTGCAAACGACAAGCACCTTCATCCTCTCGGGAAGGTGCATGGCGGCGTAGAGCCCGGCGATCCCGGCCCCGATGATGATCACGTCGTAGCGCCGGCTCATCGGATTCCTTTGGGGTGCGTCGCATTATGATCCGCCGCGGGCGGCACGTAGATCGGGTCGGTTTTGTATCCGCATCCCGTCAAAAGCCATGCCCCCAGGCACGATGCTATAATGACGCCATGAAAAACGCCCGGACGCTTCTTGCCGCTTTGACTGCTTCGCATACCTTTCGTCCCCTTTCGCAGCATCGCTGCTATCGTCGTTATCTCGATCTTTTGCCCGAGCGCTTCCGCCGGGCCGTTGCCTTCGTCACGGTCAAAAACGACCGGCTCATGATCGCCCTCTCCCATCCAGGCTATAAAATGGAGCTTCATTATAATCAAGATCTGTTGAAAAGCCTATTAAGCTCCCTCATCGAACAACGCCCCGAATGCGCCTTCATGCAGGCCAAGGAAGTGGTGATTTTCACCTCCCGCTATCATACGCCCAATCCAGCCGCGAATAGCGAAGAGACGATCCCCCGCTACCGGGAGCTCGGACGGGGAGACTTCGAGCTTCCCGAAGGGCCCGAAGAGCTCAAGGAAAGCTTTCGGCGCATTCGCGAACGAATGCGCCGAAAAAAAGAGTCCAGATGAGGAACAACGAAACGTGAAACTCGAAACGATCCTCGCCGAACTCCCCGAAAACCCGGGAGTTTATCAGTACTTCGACGAAGCAGGCAAACTCCTCTACGTCGGCAAAGCCAAAAACCTCAAAGCCAGAGTGCGCAGCTACTGGCGTATGACGCCCCGGCTGCACCCCAATCCCGACCAAAGCCCCCGCATTCTGAAGATGCTCTCCGAGACCGCTTCGCTGGAGTATCTGATCGTCGAGAGCGAAGCCGACGCCTTGATCCTCGAAAACTCCCTCATCAAACAGCTCAAACCCAAATACAACATCCTGCTACGCGACGACAAAACCTACCCCTACATCTATCTCGACGAAGCGGCCGGTTTCCCCCGCTTCGAACTCACCCGCAAAGTCGTCAAAGGGAAGAAAGTGCGCTACTACGGCCCCTTCCCCAGCGGCGGGCGAGCCCTGCTCGAAGCCCTCTACGCACTCTTCCCTCTCGTGCAAAAGGCCGGATGCCTGCGGGGCAAAAAAGCGTGCCTCTTCCACCAGATCGGCCGCTGCCCCGCCCCCTGCGAAGGCAAAATCTCCCCCCAGGCCTACCGCCGTACCGTCGAAGAGGCCAAAGCCGCCATCCACGATCTGCCGCGCATCCTCTCCGGACTCCGACAACGGATGCAGGAGTTGGCCCAACGGGAGCGCTACGAAGAAGCCGCACGGGTCAGAGATCAGATCGAAGCGATTCGGGGATTGGAGATTCACTCGGAGATCGACCTGGCCCGAGAGGAAGAATACGACATCCTCGCCATCGAAGCGGGCCCCGAACGCGGCGTCGTCGTCCGCCTCTTCATGCGCGGAGGCAAAATCGCCGCTTCGAGCCACAGCTTCTTTCGCCGTACGGAGGTCTACGATCCCGACGAGGCCTACCGTCAGGCACTCCTGGATTTCTACGGCGAAGAGGCCCCGAGCACCTGCTCGACGGTCCTCCTCGCCCACGATCCGGAAAACCGGGAAGAGATCCAAGCGCTGCTAAGCAAGCGACGAGGAAAGTCCCTGCATCTGCTCCATCCCAAACGGGGACCCAAAGCCCGGCTGACCCGGTTGGCCCTGACCAACGCCGTGGAGCTGCTGCGCCGGGAGGGGGGCAAAACCCGAAAGATCGAAAAAGAGATCGCTTCCCTCTTCGGGCTGGATGCGATCCCCTGGCGCGTGGAGATCTTCGACAATTCCCACCTCATGGGCCAGGCCCCCGTGGGAGCGATGGTCGTCTGGGACGAGGGAAATTGGGACAAAGAAGCCTACCGCCGCTACGCATTGCAGTCGCGGGACGAATACCGCCAGATGACGGAGATGCTCCAGCGGCGCATCGGAGATTTCGACAAGGCGCCGCCCCCCGATCTCTGGCTCCTCGACGGCGGGGAGACCCTGCGCCGTCTGGCGGAGGATCTGCTGCGCCAAGCCGGCATCAGTACCCTCCCCGTCCTGGCCATCGCCAAAGAGAAGATCGACGCCAAAGCCCACCGGGCCAAAGGGGCCGCCCGAGACATCCTCCACGGCCCCGGCGGCGAAGTGCGGCTGAGCGAAAACGACCCCCGGCTCCAATGGCTCCAGCGCCTGCGCGACGAAGCCCATCGCTACGTCATCGCTTATCATCGCAGGAAAAAACGGGCGGAAGACCGAAAAAGTTCTCTCCTCGAGAAGAGGGGCATCGGACCCGCCACACTGAAAAAACTTCTCGACTATTTCGGCACTTTTGAAGCGATCGAAAAGGCGACCGAAGAGGA
>CAYUXG010000158.1:0-2829 GCA_964448735.1 uncultured Nitratifractor sp.
GCCGTTTCGGATGAGCGCCAGGTCGGTGGAGCCGCCGCCGATGTCCACGGTGACGGCGTCGCGTACGGGGAGGAGATTGGCGGCGGCGACACCGCCGTAAAATGCCTCTTTGCGCCCGTCGATGATGCGAATTTGCAAGCCGAGCTCGCGTCGGACGAGGGAGAGAAACTCCGCACGGTTGGGAGCGTCGCGCAGGGCGGAGGTGGCGACGCAGTGGATCTTGTGGACTTTGTACTCTTTGAGGGTGTGGGTGAAGGAGTGCAGTGCACCAAAGGCCCGGCGTACGCCGACACTCTGGAGTCGTCCGCCCTTTTCGTAGGCGCCTTCGCCGATACGTACCCGGGATTTTTGCTGGATGATGAGATGGAATCCGTAGCGGCTGGTGCGCTGAAAGATCACCAGCCGGGCGGAGTTGGAGCCGATGTCGATGACGGCGGTACGTTTGGGCATCGGATGCCTAGAGCTCTTCCTGCAGCTTCTTGTATTTAAACTTCAGCTCCTCCACGCTCTCGACGTTGTCGGGGTCGGGAATGATGCAGTCGACGGGGCAGACGGCGATGCACTGGGGCTCGTCGTAGAATCCGACGCATTCGGTGCAGCGGTCCGCGTCGATGATGTAGATGGGATCGTTCTCTTCGATCGCTTCGTTGGGACACTCTTCCCTGCAAGCGTCGCAGGCGATACATTCGTCGGTGATCAACAGTGCCATAAATTACCTCGTCTGAAATTTGATTTCCGAGTTATAGCTTATGGAAGCTTACGTCAACGTTAAGCGAAAAGCTAGGAGAGGGGTTTGCCCTTTTCGATCGGGAGGATCAGGGTGGCGATGGTTCCTCTTCGGTCCGTGCGATTGGCGAGGGAGACTTCCGCTTCCAGGGCGTCCGAAGCGCTTTTGACAAGGAAGAGGCCCAGCCCCGCGCCCGGAGAGTCCTGGGTCCGTTTGAAGGGGGCGAAGAGGTCCTGGGATTCATCGATCCCGGGGCCCTCGTCCAGGATCTCGAGGATGAAGCGATCCCCTTCGACGCGGGAGCGAATCTCCAGGACTCCTCCTGCGGGAGTGTAGCGCAGGGCATTTTGGAGCAGATTTTGCAGAATCTGCTCCAGCAGCAGAGGCTGAAGGGTGAGGGAGAGCGTTTCGGGAGAGAGTCGGGAATGGATCTTTTTGCCCTCACTGTGGGCGAGTAGCCGGAACTCTTCGATCTTTTTCTCCAGGTAGGCGATGATGTCGAGGCTGTGGGGATGGTCGAACTGCGCCCCTTCTGCCCGCCCAAATTCAAGAATCGCTCCGATCATCCGGTTCATCTGGTCGATGGTTTCGAGATTTTCCCGCAGTGCCTTTTCCGTCTTTTCAAGATTTTTGCTCTTTTTGATCAGCGCGACCTGGCTGCGGGTTTTCATCACGGCGAGAGGGGTTTTGAGCTCATGGGCCGTTCCGACGAAGAGCTCCTTTTTATAGAGCAGATGGCTTTTGATCCGGGCGACGAGGAGATTGATGGAGTGGCCCAGGGGGCGAAACTCTTTGGGGATCTTCTCCAGATCGATACTCTCCAGGATATTTTCGTTCATTCTCGCAAGGCGCCGGCTGAAATATTGAATCGGTGCGATGAGCATTTTGGAGAGGATGAAGGCATAGAGAAGAATCAGCGCCATGGCGATGACGTTGAGCAGGACGATGGCACGAAAGACTTCGTGCATCATGTGCATCGGTTGGGTGATGTCGTATCGGAGGATGAGATAAGTATCGCTTCGAGCGGGATAGGGGAAATACCCTTCCAAATAGTCCCGGCCCTTTTGCCGAAGAGTTTCGAAATGGATGCCGTGAAAAGTGTGTGCAGGGGCGGGAGCGATGCGCGCGTCGATTCGGAGGGTCTGTCGGAGGAGCTTCTGCTGTTTTGGGTCCTTGAGTGTGGAAGGGAGGTTGGGGTAGCGGGCCATCAGATAGCGTGCCTGCTTGATGAGGGAGATTTCCAGCTCTTTCTGGACGCTGTGACGGATGTAGCTGTAGAGGATAAAAGAGAAGAGCGTCAGCAACACCGTCATCGAGACGATGAGCTTGACGAGGAAATTGAATCTCAGGCTTTTTTGGGGAAGCAAAAGCGATAACCCCGCCGCCGGACGGTTTCGATGGTGACGATACCCAGAGGCTTGTCCATCTTTTGCCGAATCTGGTTGATCGCCACTTCGATGACGTTGGGAGTGACCAGCTCGGGCTCTTCCCAGATGGCGTCAAGCAGCTGCTCTTTGGAGACGATGTGGTCCTTGTGCATCGCCAGGTGGGTGAGCACTTCGAAGGGTTTGCCTTTGAGTTCGACGGTTTCGCCTTTGTAGATGATCTTCTCCTCTTCGGGATTGATGACGAGGTCGTCGATCTCGATGATGTTGCTGCCGCCGAAGCGAAGTTTGGCTTCGATGCGCATGAGCAGGATGTCGAAGTCGAAGGGCTTTTTGATGTAGTCGTCGGCGCCGATGCGCAGGGCTTCGATCTCGCTCTCTTTGTCATCCCGGGCGGAGAGGACGATCACGGCGGTTTTGGAGCGCTTCTCCTTGATCTCGGGGATCAGTTCGATCCCGCTGCCGTCGGGAAGCATCCAATCGAGCAGGACCAGGTCGTAGTTGCGAATATCGAGGTAGTAGCGTCCGTCGGCCACGCTTTCGGCGACGTCGTTTTGATAGCCGTACTCTTTGAGGCCCTCCGCCAGAGTCTTTCCCAACGTGACTTCATCTTCGATGATCAAAATACGCATGGATAACGCCTTTAGTGCTTTAAGATTTTTTTAATTGTAGCACAAATATAGCACAAAAATTTGCCGATGAGAGATTTTTTTTGCC
>CAYUXG010000159.1:0-2821 GCA_964448735.1 uncultured Nitratifractor sp.
AAAGTCGCCCTCTGCTACGGTCAGATGAACGAGCCTCCGGGAGCACGGAACCGTATCGCCCTGACCGGTCTGACCATGGCCGAGTATTTCCGGGACGAGATGGGTCTGGATGTTCTGATGTTCATCGACAACATCTTCCGTTTCGCTCAGTCGGGTGCCGAGATGTCCGCACTTCTGGGACGGATTCCCTCCGCGGTCGGTTATCAGCCGACGCTGGCCAGCGAGATGGGTAAGCTCCAGGAGCGGATTACCTCGACGACCAAGGGTTCGATCACTTCCGTCCAGGCGGTTTACGTTCCTGCGGACGACTTGACCGACCCTGCTCCCGCTTCGGTCTTCGCCCACCTGGATGCCACGACCGTTCTTAACCGCTCCATCGCGGAGAAGGGAATCTATCCCGCCGTGGATCCCCTCGACTCCACCAGCCGGATGCTCGACCCCGTCGTCATCGGAGACGAGCACTATCAGGTCGCCCGGGGCGTGCAGCAGATTCTGCAGAAGTACAAAGACCTGCAGGACATCATCGCCATCCTCGGTATGGATGAACTGAGCGAAGAGGATAAGCTGATTGTCGAGCGGGCTCGGAAGGTCGAGAAGTTCCTCTCCCAGCCTTTCCACGTCGCCGAAGTCTTCACCGGAAGCCCCGGACGCTACGTCACCCTCGAAGATACGATCAAAGGCTTCAAGGGACTGCTCAACGGTGAGTACGATCACCTGCCCGAAGCCGCCTTCTACATGGTGGGCAACATGGACGAGGCGATCGCCAAAGCCGAAAAAATGAACGAGAAGGCTTCCTAAGCCTCAAAGGATCTCTATGAAAACAATGAAACTTGAGATCGTGACTCCCGGCGGCCTCATCTATGAAGGGGACGTGAAGATGGTGACACTCCCCGGAAAAGAGGGGGAGTTCGGGGTTCTTCCCGAGCATGCCTCCCTGGTTTCCCTACTGGATACCGGCGTCATCACTGTCGAGACTGCCGAAGACAAGGAGATCATGATCGCCATCAACCGGGGATACGTGAAAGTGGACGAAGGCAAGATCACCTGTATCGTCGACGGTGCGGTGTTGATCAGCGACGAAGAGGGCAAATTGAGCGAACGGATGGAGGAGGCCAAAGAGCTTCTGCAAAAAGCTCAGACCTCCGACGTCGCCATCGCTGCCGCCGTCAGCAAAGTCGAGTCGATCAAGAAGTCTTTCTGAGTTCGTGAACGCACTCTCCTCTTATCTTTCTCAAAGCGGCGCCATCACCTGGATGGTGCTGCTGGTACTCTCTGCCTATTTCATCACGACCTTTTGGATTTTTCTCTATCGTTATCGTCTTTTGCGTTCTCGCATCGCGGTGGAGTCCAAATCCCTGAGCAAGCTCTATATGGGGCGCAGCAGTACCGTCGATGCCCAATCCCTTCTTTACGGTTATCTACAGCGCAATGGATCGCTCAATCGGGAAGTGCTCAAAGCGGCGATCAACGATGCTTTGCGCAGTGCGACCCGGGGATTGACGATGCTCTCGATCATGGCTTCGACCTCTCCTTTTATCGGCCTCTTCGGTACGGTGGTGGGGATCCTGGAAGCCTTCGGAAGGCTGGGGACCCAGAAGAGCGCTTCGCTCGCGGTCGTCGCCCCCGCCATCAGCGAAGCCCTCATCGCGACGGCGGCGGGGATTTTCGTGGCGATCTTCGCCTATGCTTTTCACCTGCTGCTCAAACGCAAAGCTTTCGAACTTCATTCTCTTCTGGAGTCCCAGGCCGATATCACCCTGGCGCAAAAGAGAGAGTCGGGAGAGGGCGGTGTTTGACTGGGACGAAAATCCCGATCTGAATATCACCCCCTTCGTGGATGTGATGCTCGTACTGATGGCGATCCTGATGGTTACGGCTCCCACGATCACCTTTCAGGAGCAGATCACCCTCCCCAAAGGGACCCGTAGCAAAAAGGTCCAAAAGGTCCCCACAGTGACGATCCGTATGGATCGCAACCGCAAAATCTACCTGGGCCACGATACCTATACGCTCAAAGATTTCGCCGACAATTTCATGCTCAAATCCGCTTCCATGAACAAAAAGAGCGACGTCTATATCCGTGCCGACGAGAATCTGCCCTACCGTGACGTCATGTATCTGCTCAAAAGCGTCAAAGAGGCGGGATTTGCCCGGGTGTCGCTCCTGACGGAATGATGAGGGAGAAACTCTTCGCCGGGCTCGCCGCCTTCGGGATCTACTTCCTGATGCTGGGGCTGATCCTCTACTACTTCGGATACCGCCACGAAAGCCGTCCCACCCATTTCGTCCAAAAAAATGAAAAGGGCATCGCCGTTTCCCTGGCCGGCCCCTCCCGTCCCGGTCCCCGCAAGACTCCGGCCAAGACGCGGCCGAAACCGAAGCATCATCCCAAGCCCCGAAACGTGACGTCGAAAAAAGCTCATCCCGTCAAAGCTCCGGCCAAGAAGGCCCCTTCCAGGAAACAACTCGATATGAAAAAGCTCTTCAGTAAAGTGAGGCTGCCAAAAAAAGAGCCGCCTCGGCCAAGCGGCGGGAAGAAGGGATCGACGGGAAAAAAGGGTGAGAGCCTCAAAAAGAGCAGCCATGACTCCGGCGTCGAAAATGCTTATCTTGCACGGGTGGAGAGCCTGCTCAAAGGATGGCCGGCCCAGGCCAACTTCGCGGGAGAAGAGATCGACATCCGACTGACGATCTACAAAGACGGAAGTTTCGATTACAAAATCCTCAAACTATCCAACAACCCGGATTTCAACCGGGAGCTGATCGCCTACCTCAAGCAGCTCCAACGCGTAGGCTTCGGCCCCCATCGGCGTGAGAAACC
>CAYUXG010000160.1:0-2809 GCA_964448735.1 uncultured Nitratifractor sp.
GAAAGAATTCATGAAAGAGCAAGAATTTATATTCGAGAATATCAATGGCGAAAAAGAAACGAAAACATTACATCAAACTCAACAACAAAATCCGCGATCTCTTCGGCGGGCTCCCCTTCGACGAGGGTGTTGCACAGCTCGACGACGATGTGCTCACCGAATTGGCTCTTTTGTTGGATCTGCATCTGCCGAGCCTGGAGCGGGAGGAGATCATCCGTGCCCTTCGGCGTCTCTGGAGCGACGGGGAGTACAGCGTACGCAAAGTGATCGTAGATCATCTCAGTCACAAGGGCGGCAAAGCCCGAAGCGAAAAGAGAGCCGCCGACCGGGTGGAGAAGATCCTGCATCTACTCGAGGGGATCGAACACAGCAGGGAAGAGGAAGAGCAGCTGCTGGAGAGCTTTCTGGAGCAACGTTCCGGCAAGGTCAATCGGGAGAAGCTCCTGGCCAAGCTCGACTATCTTCGCTTTCTCCGGCGGCAAGAGGAGATGCAGCGCCGCCTCGACGTGGAGTTCGGCCCTGCGGGGGAGCTGCGCTTCGTCCATCCCTTCCTCTTCCGCTTGGAGCCTTACGAATTTACCAAGCACCTGCTCGTCAGCAGCGAAGCGCTCGATCTTCGGGAACTGCTTCGGCAGGACGATGACGCTCTCTTGCCGCAACTGCAAAAGATCAAAGAGGCCGCGATCGAAAAGAAAGAAAAAGAGATCGCCGCCTTTTTGGAGATGCTGCGAGACAACCGTTATCTAAGTCCCGAAGAGATTCTGAATCATCTGCGCCGTCTCCCCGTGGAGGGCAATCTCTATCACAATCCGGTGGAGTATGCCATCGTCGAGCGTATCGTCCACGAGGAGGTTCCGCGGGCTCATCTGCTGGCTTCGGGAGAACAGTTTCTCATCGAAAAGGAGAAAACCCTCGAGCTCTACGGCTCCACGTTGCCCTATCGACTGGCGCTCTCTTATGAACGCAACTTTATCTACGCGTCGATCTGGGAGAGCCGCAAACTCCCCATCCGGGAGGATTTCGCCGCACTCAAGGAAAAGACCCTTGCGCACTTTTACGTGGCGCTGGAGTCGCTGAGGGAGCGGATGGAAGAGATGGCCCGGGGCTTGGAGGTCTCCGAGGAGACGATCGAACGCTTCATCCTCCAGTCGCTCGAACCCCAGCTTCTGGCCTCGGGCAAACTCAAGGTCCGGGAGAAGACCCGCCGCCGGGTGCTCTACCACTTCGGCGAATACCTTCGTCCGCTCAAAGAGAAGAAGATGCGCGAAGAGCTCCTGGCCAAAACGATCCGGGATTTCAAGCGCCTCTACCCCCTCGCCCGCCGGCTGGGCCGCAAGATCACTTTCCACGCCGGCCCCACCAACAGCGGCAAAACCTACGCCGCCATGCAGCGGCTCAAAAAGGCCGAATCCGGCTACTACCTTGCCCCGTTGCGTCTGCTTGCCCTGGAGGGGTACGAAGATCTCAAATCCTCCGGAATCCACGCTTCGCTGATTACGGGGGAGGAGGAGATCCTCGACGAAGAGTCCACCCACATCAGCTCCACCATCGAAATGCTCAATCCCGAAGTGGAGGTCGATCTCTGCGTCATCGACGAGATCCAGATGCTCGCCGACCGCGACCGGGGATGGGCCTGGGCCAACGCTCTCATCGGAGCCCCGGCGAAGGAGGTGATTCTCACCGGTTCGGAAAACGCCCTCGAAGCGGTGCGGGAACTCTGCGACTATCTGGGGGAGGAGCTGGAGGTGGTCCATTTCGAGCGGATGAACCCCCTGGAGGTGATGGACCATCCCGTTTCGGTCAAAAAGATCCGCCCCAACACCGCCATCGTCGCCTTCTCCCGCAAGGAGGTTCTCGCCCTCAAACAGCACCTCTCCTCCCGCTACAGCGTCTCCGTCGTCTACGGCAACCTTTCGCCGGAAGTCCGCCGCGAAGAGGCCCGTCGCTTCCGCGAAGGTGAGAGCCAGATCCTCGTCGCGACCGACGCCATCGCTATGGGGCTCAATCTGCCGATACGCACCCTGCTCTTTGCCCGGGACAACAAATTCGACGGCTTGCGGCGACGGGAGCTGGAGAGCTCCGAAGTGCTCCAGATCGCGGGCCGGGCGGGGCGCTACGGATTGCATGAGCACGGCTATGTCGGGGCGCTGGACGCAGGGACGCTGCAGACCATCGCCCGCAAATTCCACGCCCCCCTCCCCCCGGTGCGCTTGCCCCTGGCGGTGATGGCGAGCCTGGATCACGTATTGCTCATCGGGGAGATTCTAGAGACCGAGAGTGTGCAGGAGATTTTGGAATTTTTCGCGCAAAATATGGAGTTTGAAGGACCTTTTCGCGCGGCGAATATCGAATCGATGCTGGAGCTTGCGGCGATCGTGGACGAATACAAACTCGATCTGCGTTCGCGCTACCACCTCTCCTGCGCCCCGGTGAGCCTCACTTCCCCTTACATCGAATCGGTCTTTCACCGCTACCTGGGGCATCTGGAGAAGGAGGAGGCGGTGCCCTACCTCCCTCCCCGGGATCTGCCCCGCTACGCCCGCACCAACGAAGAGCTGCTTCACGCCGAAGACCGGGTCAAGGAGGTTTCGCTCTATCTCTGGCTCTCCTTCAAATTTCACGATCGCTTCCCCGATACGGAGCTTGCCCGAAGCTCGAGAGAGCGGCTCAACCGCTTCATCGAATCCTCCCTTCAAAAAGGAGATTTCGTCAAACGCTGCCGCCGCTGCGGGAAAGAGCTCGATCTGAGCTACCGTTTCAGCATCTGCGAAAGCTGTTATCTCAAAGGAAAACGAGGCAGCAGTCGCAG
>CAYUXG010000161.1:0-2798 GCA_964448735.1 uncultured Nitratifractor sp.
AGCGGCAAGACCTTTGCCCTGAGCGTGCGTTATCTGGCGCTGCTTTTTATGGGGGAGGCGCCTTCGACGATCTTGGCGGCGACTTTTACCAACAAGGCGGCGGCGGAGATGCGCGAGCGGGTGGTGCGCTATCTGCGGGATTTGGACAAGGAGAGCGATTTCCTCACGGCCCTCGCACGGGAGACGGGACGCGAGGAAGCGGATCTTCTGGCCGAGGCTCCGGCGGTGCTGAGGCGTTTTCTCGCTTCGGATACGCATATCACGACGCTGGATAGTTTCTTTACCTCGGTGCTGCGTTCGGCTTCGCTGGAGATCGGGCTCGATCCGGAGTTCGTCGTGCGCGAGGCGGGCGGCGGTGATCTGGAGGAGGCCTTTTTGGCGGAGCTGGACCGGGAGGGGCTGCTTGGGGTACTGGTGGAGTTGGCTTTGGGGATGCAGCGGCGCCGGGTTGAAGGGATGACCGACGCGTTGGCCTCCTGGTACCGGGTCGATCCGCTCCTGCCCGAGGCGGTGTCGGAGGAGGAGAGCCCTTCGCGCATCGAGGAGCGGATCGAAGCGTTGCGCTCCTCGATCTATGCGCGCTTGCAAAGGGCCAAAGTCTCCGAGACTGCGCTGAACAATTTCGCCCCCGCCCCCGTCTCCGTGCTTTTCGCCAAAGGGGTCTTCGCCAAAGAGAGCCTGCACGAGCACCGCAATTACCGCAAATATCTCCAAAGCGACCCCCGCATCGAAGTGGAGTTTCAAGAGATGAAGGTGCTGCTAAGGCAGTGGGCCCGGGCGCGCGAAGCACTGGTGCTGGGACGCTTGCATCGGCTCTACGACCATTACAAAAACGCCCGCATCGCCCTGGCCAAGGGCAGCCGCACGCTCGATTTCGACGATTTGGCCTTTTTCACCTACCGTCTGCTCTACGAGGGGGTGAGCCGGGATTTTCTCTACTTCCGCCTCGACAGCCGCTTCCGGCATATCCTGCTCGATGAGTTTCAGGATACGTCCACGCTGCAGTTTCTGCTGCTCAAACCGCTGATCGACGAGATCTTCGCCGGGGTGGGGCAGCGGGAGTTTCGCTCCTTTTTCTACGTGGGCGACACCAAGCAGTCGCTCTACCGCTTCCGCGGCGGGGTGGAGGAGCTCTTCGACAAAGTGGCCGAGCACTACGGCATCGAGATCCGCGATCTGGATACCAACTACCGTAGCGCGCGCCGGGTCGTCGAGTGGGTCAATCGCTGTTTCGCCGAGCCGATGCCGGGCTACAAGCCCCAGATCCCCCACAGCGACGAGGAGGGCTACGTGCGGGTGCTCGAAGCGGAGGATCCGATCCCCGCGGCGGTGGATCGCCTGGAGGAGCTGCTCGCCCTGGGGGTCGAAGCCGAGGAGGTAGCCTTGCTGGTGCAGACCAACAAGGAGGGCTTGGCGCTGCAGGATGCCTGCACGCTGCGGGGGATTCCCACGGTGCTGCAAACCTCCAGCTCGCTCAAAAACTACCCCCTCGCCGCGGCGCTGGTGCGTCTGGCGGAGTATCTCTACCGGGGTGCGCCGATCGATGCCGCCGCGTTGGGCGAGTGGCTGGGGGAGGATTTGACGGGGCGAGATTTCGGATGGTTCGCCCCGCAACTGCCGCCTGCGGAGATCCTGCACCGGCTGATCGAAGAGTTGGGGATCTTCGGCGAAGACCCCAATCTGCTCAAGCTTCTGGAGTTCGCCGACGCGTACGAAGATCTGCCCCTTTTCCTGGAGGAGTTCGAGCGCTCCTCCGTCGCCGTGGCGGCGCATACCTTCCGCGGAGCCAGGATCATGACGGTGCACGGCTCCAAGGGATTGGAGTTTGAGCATGTGATCGTGCTCGACCGCAGCAAACGGGAAAACTCCGACCGCACGCCGCTCATGCCCCGCTACGACGATTCGCTGCATATGGAGCGGATCTTTTACCGCATCTCCAAGCGGGAGCAGGTGGACGAGGAGTACGCCCGGATGCTCGAAGAGCGCAAACGCTCCTCTCGCAAGGACCGCCTCAACGTCCTCTACGTCGCATTGACCCGGGCGGTGCAGGGGATCACGGTGATTCGCAAGCCCAAAGAGTCGATCTTCGCCCCTCTGGAGCTGACGATCGTCGAGGAGGGCACTCCCAAGGCGTCGACCGGGCGCGACGGGGCCTCCGAGGAGCAAGAAGAGAGCCTCTTCGTGCCGGAATACTACGGCAGGCAGGAGCGCCCCGAACGCGAAAGCGCCGACGAGGGGGAGGGGCCCGACTACGGGGCGATCCTCTTCGGCGAAGCCCTGCACTATACCCTGGAGATGCTGGGAGATTTCCTCCCCGAGGCGCTGCCCGCGGCGATGGAGGCGACGCTCAACCGCTACGGCGCCCTGCTGCCTCCCGCCGCGATCGCGCAGATCGAGCGGCGCGTGCTTGCCCTGCTGGAATCTCCCGAGTTTTTGGAGCTCGTGCGCGGCGGCAGGATCTCCCGGGAGCAGCCCCTGAGCTTCGGGGGAGCTTTCTATCAGCTCGACCTTCTGGTGCGGCGCGAGGGGGAATCGATCGTGATCGACTACAAAAGTTCGCACAAACACGCCGCAAATCACCGCGATCAGGTGCGGGGCTACGTCCGGGCGCTGGAGCAGATCGAGAGCGGCAAGGTCCGGGGGGTGCTTTGCTACCTGCTCGAAGAGGAGGTGAAGCTGGAGGAGCTGGTGTAAATTTCCCCCTTGAAGCTTAAATTCAGTTGAATTTCATGAAATTTTAAGAATAAGCCGCTACAATCCGCTCCACAAAACGACTCCCGCCGTCTCGGGAGTGCGCT
>CAYUXG010000162.1:0-2786 GCA_964448735.1 uncultured Nitratifractor sp.
ACGATCCATCTCTCTATATCAACCGGGAGCTCTCCTGGCTGCAGTTCAATACCCGAGTTCTGGCCCAGACGAAGAAAAAAGAGCTTCCGCCGCTGGAGAGGCTCAAGTTCGTCGCAATCTACGGTACCAACCTGGACGAGTTTTATATGGTGCGCGTGGCGGGGCTCATCTCCCTCTACAAAGCGGGGGTGCAGGAGACCGGGCCGGACCGGATGACTCCGGCGGAGCAGCTATCCGCTATTCGGGAGTATCTGCATCGGGAGAAGGTGGAGTTGGAGCGAAATTATCGGGAGATTCTCGGAGAGCTCAACGGCGTCGGCGTCCATATCCTGCCCTTTCATGCCATTCCCGAGGGGCACCAAGATCAGCTCCGCGAAGAGTTCATGGAGCATATCTATCCCGTGATCATCCCCATTGCCGTGGATGCGACCCACCCCTTTCCTCATCTGAACAACCTCAGCTTCGGCCTTGCCGTCAAGCTCAAAGATGCCGACGGCAATACCAAGCACGGCCTGGTGCGCATTCCCCGGCTGCTGCCGCGCTTTTTGAAAACCGAGGATGCCTTTATTCCCATCGAGAGTGTCGTAGAGCATTTCATCGGCGATCTCTTTCCTGGATACACCCGGATCAGCTCCACCCCCTTTCGCGTCACGCGCAATGCCGACTTGGCGATCGAAGAGGAGGAGGCCGACGATTTCCTGGAGATGATGGAAGAGGGGCTACGCAGCCGCAATAAAGGGACGATCGTCCGCATCGAGCTCACCGGAGATGCGGACGAAGACCTGGTGGATTTCCTCAACAGCCATCTGCACGTGAGTCAGGAGGACATCTACTACTATCGGGATATCCCGTTAAACCTGGGCGCACTGTGGCAAATCGTAGGAGAGAAGTCGCTGGCCCATCTGCTCTTGCCGGTGTACAATCCCAAAACCTTGCCTCCTTTCGACCGGGAAGAGATCTTCACCGCCATCGAGCAGCAAGACAGCATCCTCTATCATCCCTATGAGAGTTTCGATCCGGTGGTGCGTTTCATTCAGCAGGCGGCGGCGGATCCCGATACACTGGCGATTCGCATGACGCTTTATCGGGTCGGGACCAAATCCCCCATCGTCAAAGCCTTGATCGATGCCGCCATCGACGGCAAACAGGTGACGGTACTCGTCGAGCTCAAAGCGCGTTTCGACGAAGAGAACAATCTACGCTGGGCCAAGAAGCTCGAGGATGCGGGGGCTCATGTGGTCTACGGTATCCCGGGGCTGAAAGTCCATGCCAAGATCGCCCAGGTGATTCAGCGAAAAAACGGTCAACTCAAAAGCTACCTCCATTTGGCGACAGGAAACTACAACCCCAGCACCGCCAAGATCTATACCGACATCAGCTATTTCACCGCCAAGCGGGAATTCAACAACGATGCAACCCGATTCTTCCATTTTCTCACGGGTTTTTCCACGTACACCCGGCTCAAGACGCTCTATATGTCTCCGACTCAGATCAAACCCAAGATTCTCCGCCTGATCGAGAAAGAGGCCTCCTTCAAAGAGGAGGGGCATATCATCCTCAAAGCCAACTCTTTGGCCCATGCGGAGGTCATCAAGGCGCTCTACAAAGCTTCACAGGCGGGATGCCGAATCGACTTGATCATCCGGGGGATCTGCTGCCTGCGCCCGGGGATCGAAGGCGTGAGCGAGCATATTCATGTCTCTTCCATCATCGGAAAATATTTGGAGCATCCCCGGATCTTCTGGTTCAAGCATGACGACCCGGGATGCTACATCTCCAGTGCCGATCTCATGCCCCGCAATCTGGATCGGCGGATCGAATTGATGACTCCGATTTTTGAAAAATCCTTGGCGGAGCGGATTGAGCAGATCCTGACGCTCCAACTGGCGGACAACCGACTCCGTTGGGAACTTCAGCCCGACGGAGACTATCGACAGGTCCATCCTGCCGAAGGGGAGCGCGAGGTCGATTCCCAGGAGCTGCTGGAGAAATATGTGAGCAAACTGCAGACGCGTTCTCGGAAGAGAAATGCCGGCAGCGGGAGCTATGTGCGTCGTCTGGCGGAAAAACTTCTCAAAGAGAGTTGATAAAAAGGGGAACACTATGAATTTTGCATCGGTTTTGGCCAAATCTCTACGGGACATGCTCAGCCCTGCAGTCTTGGGTTTTATTCTCAAAGTGGGACTGGGGAGTTTTCTTTTCTGGATCATCGTGCTCCGTCTGGCCTGGGACCCCTTCGAGCATTTCGTCGCCTCTTACATCGTCATGATCCCCTGGGTGGGGCATCTGACTTGGTTCCAGGAGAGCGGTGCGTTTCTGGCAGCTCTGGCCACAGGCTACGCTTTGGTGGTTGTGACGATATCTATCCTGACGTCGCTTTTTGGGGAAAAGGTGATTCTCAGGCTGGCGGCACGGGAGTATCCCGACGTACGCCCCGTCGCAGGTGGAGGCAAAATTCACCGTTCGATCTACTACACGCTGAAGGCGAGTTTCGTCTTTTTGCTTCTCTTTTTGCTGACGCTTCCCTTGATCTTCGTACCGGTTTTCGGACAATTTTGGATGCTCTGGCTCTGGTCGATCCTCCTGCGCGAACCGACGATCTACGATGTGGGATCGCTCTTTATCCCCGACGAGAAGGAGCTTAGGCGCCGAGGAGGCAAGGCGAGGCTGATCGCATTGGTGGCGGCTCTGTTCAACTACATCCCTCTTTTGAATATCTTCGCACCGCTTTTTGCGCAGATTCTTTTCATGCATTATCTACTCGGGAAAAAAGAGCCGGCGATCAA
>CAYUXG010000163.1:0-2777 GCA_964448735.1 uncultured Nitratifractor sp.
ACTTCGAAGCTCAGCAGTCCGCTGGCCATCCCCCGGTCGAAATACTTCTGCGCCAGGGGATAGTTGGGATCGCTTTTGAGGCCGGGGTAGTTGACCTTGCGCACCTTGGGATGGCTTTCGAGAAACTCCGCGATCTTCAGGGCCGAATCGGAGTGTTGGCGCATCCGCAGCGGCAACGTCTCGAGCCCCTGGATGTAGAGCCAGGAGTTGAAAGGGCTCGGCGCCGCTCCCAGATCGCGCAGCAGCGCCAGGCGCACCCGCAGGGTAAAAGGCGGCAGAGGCAGCTCGGTATAGACCAGGCCGTGGTAGCTGGCGTCGGGCTCGTTGAAATGATAGTAGCGCTCGTTGCCCTTGAGCTTCTCTACCAGATTCTCCCGCTCCACGACGATCCCGCCGATGGCCAACCCCTGGCCGGTGGTGTATTTGCTGGCACTGTGGACCACCAGATCCACCCCGTGCTCTAGCGGGCGGCAGATAATCGGCGTAGCCACCGTATTGTCGGTGCACGTCAGCACTCCGTGACGCTCGCCGATCTCGGCAATGGCCGCGATGTCGGCCACGTCGATGCTGGGATTGGTGATGCTCTCAAAGAGGATCAGTTTGGTGCGCTCGTCGATCATCCCCTCCAGCTCTTCGGGTTTGTGGACGTTGAAGTAGCGGGCTTCGATCCCGAAACGCCGAATCGTATGGCCCGTCAGGGTCGTCGTCCCGCCGTAGACTTGCTTGGCCACGAGGATATTGTCCCCCGCTTCGGCGACGTTGGCGATGGCGTAGAAGATCGCGCTCATTCCGCTAGCCGTCGCGACTGCCGCCGCGCCTTTCTCCAGGGCCGCGAAGCGCTTTTCGAAGACCTCGGTGGTGGGATTCATCAGCCGGGTGTAGATATTGCCAAGCTCTTTGAGTTCGAAAAGGTTGGCTGCATGCTCCGCATCGCGAAATTCATAGGCGGTCGTCTGATAGATGGGAACGGCCATCGTCCCCTGCTCGTTGCCTTCATAACCGGCATGTACCGCCAGGGTCTGCTCTTTCATCTATTTTATCCTTATCTTAAACTATTCGACAAAATTATAGCAGTTTTGGGAAAGATCTCAAGCCAATTCTTGATAAAGAACGATCCCCCAGATCAACACCGTCAGACAAAAGGCCAGCAGCACCCCGAAAGCCCCGATATCCTTGGCCTCTTTGGCCAGGGGATGCTCTTGCTGAGTCACCAGATCCACCACCCGCTCGATGGCGCTGTTGAAGGCTTCGGCGATGAGCACCAGCCAAGTCGAGGCAAAAAGAATCCACTTGGAGATCGCAGAAATCGGCATGAAAAACAACCCGACCGCGAGTACGGCAATCACCGACAGCTGAGTGCGAAAAGACTTTTCATGGGCGATGGTAGAGCGCATACCCGCCAGAGCGTAGCCGACATTTTTTAGAAGCGAAAATTGGGGTTTGTTGTGCATGGCCATCTCTCTACATTGAAAAGTATCACCATCGAATGTGAAAGCTTCGGAGAAAGAATTCGTCTCTTTTGCCGGAGATTTGGTCGATCGCCGCGGCCGGAGCGAGGAAGCGTACATGAAAGTACGTGACCGAGCGTAGCCGCGGGGATCGACCGAAGATTCGGTGAAAGGGACGAATTACTCCCATTCGATGGTGGCGGGGGGCTTGGAGGAGATATCGTACACCACTCGATTGATCCCCTCGATCTCGTTGATGATCCGGCGACTGATGTTCTCCAGCACGTCGTGGGGCACGTGGGCGAAGGTGGCGGTCATCCCGTCGACCGATTCGACCATCCGCACGGCCACGGTATTGTCGTAGGTGCGATTGTCTCCCATGACCCCGACGCTGCTGACGTTAAGCAGCACGGTAAAGGCTTGCCAAACCTTGTCGTAGTAGCCGCTGGCACGCAGCTCCTCTTGCATGATCTCGTCGCTCTCACGCAGCAGGCGCAGCGCCTCTTCGTTGACTTCCCCCATGACCCGGATTGCCAGGCCGGGCCCGGGGAAGGGGTGGCGGCCGATCATATGCTTGGGCAAGCCCAACTCCAGCCCCAGTTTGCGCACTTCGTCCTTGAAAATTTCCCGCAGAGGCTCGACGAGCTCGAAGGTCATCCACTCGGGCAGGCCGCCCACGTTGTGGTGGGATTTGATGGTCTTGGAGGGGCCTTTGACGCTGACGGACTCGATCACGTCGGTGTAGAGGGTCCCCTGGGCCAGGAAGCTCACCTCATCGGCATGCTTCTTGGCCTCTTCGTCGAAGACTTCGATGAAGGTCTCCCCGATGATCTTGCGCTTGCGCTCGGGATCGGTGACGCCTTTGAGGCGGGAGAGGAAGCGTTCGCTCGCATCGACGGTGATCAGGTCGATCCCCAGTCCTTTGAACATATCCTGCACCTGCCGAGCTTCATTTTTGCGCAGTAGTCCGGTATCGACGAAAACGGCGATGAGCTGATCGCCGATCGCTTCGTGCAACAGGGCCGCCACGACGGAGCTGTCCACTCCGCCGCTGACGCCGCAAAGCACCTTTTTGTCGCCGACTTGTTTGCGGATCTCTTCGATCTTCTCCTTGGCGAAGGAGCCCATGTTCCAGGTGCTCTCCAGGCCGCAGATATGCTTGGCGAAGTTTTTGAGCATCGCTGTGCCCTGCTCACTGTGGTGCACTTCGGGATGAAATTGAAAGGCGTAGATCCGGCGCGTTTCGTCGGCGATGGCGGCGTGGGGGGAGTTGTCGCTCACGCCGATGGTCTCGAAGCCTTCGGGGAGGCGCTCCACCCGGTCGCCGTG
>CAYUXG010000164.1:0-2773 GCA_964448735.1 uncultured Nitratifractor sp.
TCCAGCGTGGCAGGGGGAAGCTTGAGCATCCGCGAAAGGATCCGGCCGATATCTTTGCTGCTCACCTCCACATATTTCTCACCGCGGAGCATGAAGTGCGCCCCTGCTTCGTCGATCAGATCCATCGCCTTGTCGGGGAGAAAACGGTCGTGAATGTATTTGACGCTCAGGTCGATCGCCGCGCGGAGCGCTTTGTCGCTGAAGGCGATCTTGTGATGCTCTTCATATTTGTGCTGGACCCCTTTGAGGATCTTGAAGGTATCCTCCACGGAGGGCTCG
Source organism: uncultured Nitratifractor sp. (assembly GCA_964448735.1). Taxonomy (GTDB): domain Bacteria; phylum Campylobacterota; class Campylobacteria; order Campylobacterales; family Sulfurovaceae; genus Nitratifractor. The sequence goes on from CAYUXG010000164.1 coordinate 280, forward strand.
TCGATCTCGACTTTGGCGAAGCGCCGGGAGAGTGCCTTGTCCTTGTCGAAGAAGTTGCGGTACTCCTGATGGGTCGTCGCCCCGATGCACTTGAGTTCTCCTCTAGCCAAGGCGGGTTTGAGGATGTTGGAGGCATCCATGCTCCCCCCGCCCGTGCTTCCCGCTCCGACGAGGGTGTGGATCTCGTCGATGAAGACGATGGCGTTTTCCAGCTTCTGCAGCTCTTCGATCACCCCCTTGAGGCGCTTTTCGAAATCTCCCCGATATTTGCTTCCCGCCAGTAACGCTCCCATGTCCAGGGCGTAAATCCGAGCCTCGGAGAGGATCTCGGGCACCTCTTCCTCGGCGATACGCAAAGCCAGCCCTTCGGCAATCGCCGTTTTGCCCACCCCGGGCTCTCCGACGAGGAGGGGATTGTTTTTTTTGCGGCGACACAGCGTCTGCATCACCCGCTCGATCTCCGCTTCGCGGCCGATGACCGGATCGATCTTCCCGCTCTTCGCCAAGGTGACCAATTCCACGGTAAATTCGTCTAGATTGGGGGTCTCGCTCTTCTTCTCTTCCGGAGTGGACTCCTTTTTCTCCTCCATCCTGTCGTTAAGAGGGTGGGAGATCACTTCCAGGATATCAACCTTTCCGATTCCGGAACGCTCCATGAGATAGGAAGCGTAGCTCTCTTTCTCCTCCCGGATTGCCGCGAGCATATTTCCGATGGTCGCCTCTTTTTTTCCCGCGGCATGGAGTTGTCCCATCATCCGGTTGACCGTTCTCGAAAGCGAAAGGGTCTCCATCGGATCCGCCTCTCGCTCAAGCACCGGGACATGGGCCTTGATATGGGCCACCAGGTCTTTTTTCATCTGAGAAGTGTCGGCTCCCAGAAGTTTGAGCAGCTGCTCCCCCGCACGGCTGGAGAGAATTGCCAGAAAGACATGCTCGATGGTCAAATATTCATGGTGTTTGCGCTTGGCGTACTCCACCGCTCTCATAAAAACTTTGTTCAATTCAATGCTGATCATTTTGTTGCTCTCCTCTTACTCATCGATCTCGATCGTCGCCAGCAGGGGAAAATCGTTCTGCCGGGCCAATCGCTTGACCTGCTCCGCCTTGGTCTGGGCGATTTCGAAGGTATAGACGCCGCAGACCGCCCGGCCCTTTTCGTGAATATGCCACATGATCTCTTCCGCCTCGTCGCGGGATTTGTGGAAAATCTTCTGCAAAACCTCCACGACGAACTCCATGGTCGTATAATCGTCGTTGTGGAGAATCACCCGATACATCGAAGGCTCTTTGATCTCGGTTTCGTTTTCGATCTCTTCGACGGGCTTGGGCACATTCATTCCTTTTTTGTTTTCTTCTCTACAGTATGTTACAATTCTTCACACTGATAAGATTATTATACAGATTTTTGAAGGAATTGCAAGTGGGTCGACTCTTTGTAAGTGCTACCGGAACAGGTGTAGGAAAGAGCTATGCCACCCTCGCTCTGATCCGCTCCTTCGCCGCCCGGGGAATCCGCCCGGGCGTCTGCAAACCGATCGAAACCGGAGTTACGAAAGTTCCCGAAGATGCAAGTCTCCTGCTGCGGGAAGCGCAGCGCCACAACCGAGCTTTCGATTCGCTGACCCCGGAGCAAATCACCGCCGCCCTTTTCCCCCTCCCCGCAGCCCCCTTCTGCGCCGATACCCGACACCGGCTCGATCGAACGCACCTCTTCGAAAAGGTCGAAGAGCTTCAGGAGCGCTGCGACGTGCTTCTTATCGAAGGGGCCGGGGGGCTGATGGTACCCATCGAAAAGGAGTACTTCATGATCGACCTCGCCCGGGACTTGGGGGCTTTCACTTTGCTGGTGACCCCGTCGAAGCTCGGATGCATCAACGAGACGCTGCTCAGCCTCGAAGCCCTCCGGCATCGGCGAATGGAACACGACTGGTGCGTCAATCTCCATGAGGATGCACGGGAGTTTCCGTCGGTCACGCAGCCCTTTTACGATGCGGCATTCCCGGGCTGGTGGAGTCTGCAAGAGGGGGTCGAGGCGTTCGTCGATCGCTTCCTCCAAATCGAAAAACACCCTACAAGAAAGGAAAAACGATGAAACAGATCTTTCTACGGCTACAGATGATCCTTCTGCTGGCTTTCCCGCTTCTGAGTGCGGGAGAGATCACGATTCTTTTCCCAAAAACGGGCAACATCTGCTTCGAAGGGGAATTTTGCCCCATCGTCTGGAAGAGCACCTTCAAGGGCCCGATCTGTATCGAGAGCGCCATCGGCGGACACGACAAGGGGATCCTCAACGATTGTGCCACCCCGGCAAGCCGGGGGTTCTATCTCTGGTACATTCCCAAAGGGTACGTCACCTATTTCGGCATTCCCGGCAGCGACGATGTCCGGGTGGTCCTCTACCCCAAAGGAAGCGACCGCCTCACCTTCAGCCAAGAGTTCACCGTCCAGGGGCGTCCGCAGCGGGGCCATCCGATTTTTCTCAAGGAATAGATCG
>CAYUXG010000165.1:0-2764 GCA_964448735.1 uncultured Nitratifractor sp.
CTGGAAGAGTTCGAAACCCTGGATCTCATCGTTCTCGCCATCCCGGTCGACGGAATTATCGCAACGCTGAAGCAGCTGACCTTCATCTCTCCCGAGACCACCGTCATGGATCTCGGAAGTACGAAAAAGATGATTCTCGATGCCGTTCCCCCGGAGATTCGACGCAATTTCGTCGCAGCCCATCCCATGACAGGGACGGAAAGACACGGACCCGGTGCCGCCCAAGAGGATCTCTACCGGGGCAAGGTCGTCGTCCTCTGCGACCTGGAAAAAAGCGGCGAAGAGCAGCGCAGGCTGGCCAAAAAGATTTTCGGCGACCTGGGCATGAAAATTTTCTACATGGATGCCGAAGAGCACGACCGCCACGCCGCGTTTATCTCCCATATGCCTCACGCTCTGAGCTACTCTCTGGCCAATGCGGTGATGAAACAGGAAAACCCCCGGGCCATCATCGCCCTCGCCGGCGGAGGCTTCAAAGATATGAGCCGCATCGCCAAGAGTTCACCCGCCATGTGGACCGACGTCTTCCGTCAAAACCGCAACAACCTGATCGAAGCAATCGAATGCTTCAAAGGCGAACTCCAGCGCTGCGAAGAGCTGATCCTGGAGGAGAAGTGGGACGAGCTCTATGCCTGGATGGAGAAGGCCAACGGATTGCATGAAATCCTGTAGCGAGAAATTTTTCCTTTTCCCGCCCTACGGGAGAAGCTACTTTTTCTTGGCCATCTCCGGATCGTACTTTCTCGCAAGGCGATCGAGCGCCAGACGATCAATCTCCACGCTTTTGTCCCCCTGTTTCACCCGGTAGAGCAGCCGCACGAAGCGCTCCGCCTCCGGATCGTCGTTGATGTGGGGGTAGAGAATCTCCAGGGCCTCCTTCAGGCTGTAGTGGCGCCCTTTTTTTCCTGCGATCCGGGAGCGTCCTTTGCCTTTGGGCCAGAAGCGCAAGAGAAGGAACATCAGTACCATCCCCGCGACGAAGGCCGCCGCCAGATATTCGGGGAAGCGCCGCGCTTTCTCTTCGTAGGCTTTTTTGGCGTAGTAGACCTCATCCGTCAAGGGATTGACCTTGCGGGGTTTGGCCGCTTTTGCAGAAGTATGTTTGGCTGCCGGAGCCTTGGTGGATGGGGCGGCACCGATCTGCGCTCCGGGGCCGGCGATCGCACCTTTCGGGACTGCGGAGGCGGAACCTCCCGTGACCTTGACGGGAATCTCGGGGGTGGAGAGGGTCGAGAATTTCCCCGTACGGTAGTCGAACTCCTTGAGTTTCAACGCCGGAATCGTAAAATCCCGATCGGAGATGAAGACGTACTTTTTGACGTAGCGGCTCATGAGCCGGCCGTTTTGCACCTGACTGGAAACCTTCGCATCGTCGCTGTAAACCGTCACTCCGGGAATGTCGAAGACTGGATCCTCCAGATCTTCCAGACTCCCCTCCCCCTCAATCACCAGGGTGTAATTGACCGGCATGTTGGCTTGGACCTTTTTCTTGTCCACCGAAGCTTTGATCTGAAAATCTCCCACCAAATCCGCCGGAGCGGGCAGAGGCATCACCGTCAACTGCACGGCGTTGGAGCGCAGGGCGGTCCACTTTAGCGCAGAACCGAAGATCCCAAAGGGATCTCCCATGGCATTGAGATCCTGGATCCCGATGCGGACCTGCGCCGGGGTCACACTCAGATTGCCCGGTTTCTGAGGAATCAGCAGATAGCGGAGACGATGGATGATCCGATTCCCCTGCTGCAGGCGTTGCTCTCCTCCGAGGGGTTTGGAGAAAAAGCCTTTGAATGTGGGGGGAGAGTATTGCATCTGGGCGACGTTGCCGTTGAGAGGCTCGACGGCATCCACGGTCAGAATCACCGGTTCTCCCAGATAGACTTTCTTCTTCGAAAGGCTCATCCGCAGAGCGAAGCCTCCTGCCGCAGCACTTCCCTGAGCCCCTTTGACCACTTTGACGGAAACGCTTCGAGTCTGGAGCTTTTTGCCGTCCACATCGACGACGAAAGAGGGAATCGTCACACTCTTTTGGGGATAGAATTCAAAAGAGAGGATTTTCTGCTTTTTGGTCGTAAGTTTGCCGTTGAGATAGCGGGCTTCCAATTTGCTGCTGCGATTCAGGCGCTCGACGGGGTAGGAGCCGATCTTTTGAATCGCCGGGAAAGAGACCTTCGATCCCTCGGCGATGATTTTGACCCTGACGCTCTGTCCCGGAGCCACCTGGGTGGAACTGACCTGGAGGCGGACATTCCCCGCCACGATCCAAATCGTCGACAGCATCATCAGGATGAGCGTTCGTATCCAAATTCTTTTGTTCATAGGCTTCCTTTTACCACGGGTTGACATTTTGGGCGGGAGGGGTTTTCCTGCTTCCTCCCGACTGGTACATCAGGGTGGGCATCTTCTCTCCTCCCAATTTTTTCATGAGCCGGCGAAGCTCTTTGGCTTCGAGACTTTTGGCGTGTCCTAAACGGGCGGCACCTTGCTCCGGAGATGCTGTGCCTCCCTGAGCCTTGCTCGCCTTCTCTTTTTGGGGCTTCTCTTTTCCCGGTTCTTTTCTGGGCTGAGCTTTCTTCTTCTGCTCAGGATTCATCTTGCCTTTGCCCAGGTTCTTTTTCTTCTCTTGGCTCTTTTTCCCTTGCTTCTCTTGCTTCTTCTCCTGGGGATTTTTCCCCTTCGAAGAGGATTGCTGCTTTTGCTCTTTGCCGCCCTTTTGGCCCTCTTTGGGTTGGGAGGGTTTCTGCTGTTGTTTCTGATTTTTGGAGGA
>CAYUXG010000166.1:0-2721 GCA_964448735.1 uncultured Nitratifractor sp.
CTATTCATTATTCACTCTTTTGGCCGTCGGCCAAAAGCCCCGCTCCCTCCATCGGCGTGCTGCGATCCTCCGCATAGATGCGGCGCCCTTCGATCACGTCGTACTTCCAGATGGGGGCATTGGCTTTGAAATCCTCGACAAACTCTTCGATCAACTCCAGAGCCACCCGCCGACGCGGGGAGAAGACCGCCGCGATATAGGAAGATCTGTGCACCGGCACATCCCCGATAGCATGGGCCATTTTGACGATCGCTCCACGCTCTTTGGCCCTCTCTTGCCAAGCGTCAAACCAGCTACGAAGCACCGGCTCGTAGATATCGAAACTCAGCGCCTCGATCCCGCCCTCGGCCCGAATCGTCCCGACGAAAGGGATGTAAGCCCCGTAGTTGGACTCCGCCTCCTCGTCCAGCCATCGCCCGAAAATCTTCTTAACATCCAGCGGACCGTCGTAAAGCTCCATATGAAAAGTTCCTTTTCAAATTAATAGTGAATAGTGAATAGTTCTCTTTTGTACATTTCCATTATTCACTTTTCACTTGGTTAAAGCAATGCTTTAACCACCGCAGACCGGCGGCAGGATCGAAACCCGATCCCCCTCTTTCAGAGGAAGATTCGGATCTTTGACCATCACGTCGTTGACCGCGACCGCACACTTCTGCAGCCAGGGACGGATCGACTCCTCTTCAAAGAGAATCCGGGAGAGTTCCCCAAGATCCCGGGCCTCGACCTCCATAGGCTCTCGGGCAATCGGGCCTAAAAATTCGACATGGATCATTTGAATACACCTCTGCTTAGATTGGAAGTATTCTACCGAAAATCATGATTCGTTTTTTTGGACGAGGAAGAGCTTGATCCTATAAATTTATGATAAACTGTATGAAAACTTTGCATAAGAGGAGGACGACAATGGTTCGCAAAACTGTTTCGATCGATGATGATCTCTTCCGAGCTCTGGAAGAAGAGGGGTTCTTGCATCGATTCAAAAACTTTTCAGAACTGGTCTGCACTGCACTCTATCAAACCTTAGAGAATGCCCGAAGGAACGACTACCGTAAAGAGCTGGAGGAGATGAGTCGGGATCCCATGGTTCTCTCCGATATCGAAGAGGTTCAAAGAGATTTCCGATATAGCGATGGAGAAGTCGATGCAATTTGACATCCGTTGGGCCGATCTCAACCCTGTCATAGGACGGGAGCAGGCCGGTCATCGACCGGTCCTCATCCTCTCCAACGACATCGAAAATATCATGGAGATCGTGACCGTCATCCCCATCACCTCCAGAAAAAAAGGCCGAAGAATTTACCCGAACGAAGTGGCCTTTACTCTGGAAGGGAAAGAGGCAATCCTCCTTTGCCACCAGATCCGCACACTCTCCAAACGACGGATCGGAAAAAAAATCGCTTCCCTCGATTCCCGGATTCGGCATCGGGTGATCCAGACGGTATGCCGCAGGTTTGAAGTCCAATGAAGAGATGCTCTACGCAAAATCCAGGAATGCTCATTTTCGGCTCGATCGATTACCTCAACCTGCTTCCCTTTCAAGTCTATCTCAAGCGCCGCTTCGGCGCGAGCCAGTTTCAGCAGATACGGCGCTGGCAGCGGGGTGTCCCCAGCACGGTCAACCGCCGTTTCCGCCGCCGGCAGGTGCACGCTGCCTTTATCTCCAGCATCGAGAGCCGGCGATGCCGCTGCAGCGATCTGGGGATCGTGGCCCGAGGAGCGGTCCACAGCGTCCTCCTGATCGAGGGAGACGCCTCCGCCGATCCGGCCTCGGCCAGCTCCAACCGCCTGGCTCGGGTTCTGGGGGTCGAAGGGCGGGTCCTCATCGGCGATGCGGCTCTGCGCTACCGTCTCGCCGGGGGCGAAGCCCTCGATCTGGCCGAGCTCTGGCAGAAGCAAACCGGACTCCCTTTCGTCTTCGCCCGGCTTTGTGCCAATCGTCACGGGAAAAAGGTCCGAAAACTGGCTGCGGAGTTCTCCTCCAAGGAGTGGAAAATCCCTCAATACCTCCTGCGCAAGGCAGCCGCATCCCGGGGAATCACCTCCGAAGAGCTTCGCTGGTATCTGCGACATATCGACTATGGTATCGGGTGGAAAGAGCGCAAAGGGCTGAAACTCTTTTTGAAAAAAGCGGGCAAAGTTTAAACCCCTGTCGGATCTATCCGAATGCCGCGACTTACGCCTCTTGACTTCCGATCTCCGAAATCGCCTTGTGGATTCTCTCGATCGTCTCTTGGGCACCCAAAATCGCCATCACCTCATCCATCCCGGGTCCGCTCATCTTCCCAAGCAGCGCCACGCGCAGGGGCATCCCGATCTTGCCGAAGCCGATCTGACGCTCGGCGACGAACTCCTCCATCAGCCGGTGATAGTCGCTAGGCAGATGCAGCCCCTCGGCAGCGCCGAGTTTGCCGGCGAAAGCCTCCAGGATTTCGAAAGCATCGCCTTTGAAGGCTTTTTTGACCGCTTTGGGGTCGTACTCTGCTGGAGGCTCCAGGATCATCCGGATGTTTTCAGCCAGCTCCACCAGGGTCTTGGAGCGCACCTTGGTCGCATCCAGGAGAAACTCCAGCCGATCGTGATCGGCAATATGAACGCCAAACTCCTCCAGCAGCTTGGCCAGACGCTCGTTGCTCGTATTATTGATGTAGTGGCCGTTGAGCCAAAGTAGCTTGTCCAGGTTGTAACTCGACGCGCTTTTATTGATGGCATGAGGGTCAA
>CAYUXG010000167.1:0-2707 GCA_964448735.1 uncultured Nitratifractor sp.
CATCTCAAAAAGCTCCGGGGCAAACGCCGGGATTACCCCGCGCTCAAGGCGCTTGAGGGGGATCTGCATCCTTTCCTCAAAGAGCTTCCTTTCGAGCTGACGGCCGATCAGCGCTCGGCGATCGAGGCGATCCGCGGCGATCTGGCGCGACGCGAGCGTGCCGCGCGGAGGATGATCATCGGCGACGTGGGTAGCGGCAAAACCATGGTGATCCTGGCCGCGGCGGCGATCGCCGGCAAGGAGCGCTCCTTGCTCATGGCTCCGACGGGGATCTTGGCGCGTCAACTCTACGACGAAGCGCGAAAATTCCTCTCGGATTCGCTGGAGATCGCCCTCGTAAGCCAGGGGGAAGAGGAGGGCGATTACTGCACGGCGGATTTCGTCATCGGCACCCATGCGTTGCTCTACCGCGAAGATCTTCCCCCCGCGGCGCTGGTGATGGTGGACGAGCAGCACCGCTTCGGCACCCGCCAGCGCGCGATGCTCGAAGCCTTGGTGAGCCGGGGCGAACGGCGTCCGCACTATCTGCAATTTTCCGCTACGCCGATTCCCCGTACCCAGGCGATGATGGAATCGGAATTGATCGACGTAAGCCTGATCCGTCAGACACCCTTTGAGAAAAAGATTCATTCCCGAGTCATCGGCAAGAGCGATTTCCCCGAGCTCCTGAGCCATATCGAGGCGGAGCTGAAACGGGATCACCAGGTGCTCATCGTCTATCCTCTGGTCGAAGCCAGCAGCGAAATCCCCTACCAATCGATCGACGAGGCGCGGGGGTTTTGGGAAAAGCGTTATGAAGGAGTCTACGTCACCCACGGGCGGGATCGGGAGAAGGAGAAGGTGCTGCTGGAGTTTCGCGAGCGTGGAAGGATTTTGCTGGCGACGACGGTGATCGAAGTGGGCATCAGCCTGCCGCGCTTGACGACGGTGGTGATCGTGGGTGCCGAGCGGCTGGGCTTGGCGACGCTGCATCAGCTGCGCGGTAGAGTGGGGCGCAACGGTTTGGAGAGTCATTGCTATCTCTACACCCGCTTGGAGCGGAGTGAACGCCTGGAGCGTTTTTGCCGCACCGAGAGCGGCTTTGAGATCGCCCGGCTCGATCTGGAGTATCGCGACAGCGGCGACATCCTCGACGGTACGATCCAAAGCGGTCAAAAGTTTCGCTGGCTCGATCTGGCGAATGATGAGCAGATCGTCGCCGAGGCCAAAGCGAGACTGAACGCGTTGGATACCATAGAAAAATAACGATAAAATAATGAAAAATAGGGGAGGGGCTTCATGCGACTGGATGACGAACGAGAGAGTGAATATGTAGAGGATCGCCGAGGCGAGCGCAGCTACGTAGGCGGGACCATGGGAGGCTCGGCCCGGGGGCTCATGCTCCTTTGGCCCTTGATGCGGATGCTCCTGCGTACGCGGATCGGATGGGCGATCATCGGGATCGGAGTGCTGGCCTATCTGGCGGGCTTCAACCCTCTTTCGCTTCTTGGGGGCTCGGGAGCCGTCTCGCGGCCCGTCGATCGGCAGAGCGAGCAGAAAGAGGCGGTCTTTATCAAAAAGGTCTTGGCCAGTACCGAAGATGTCTGGAGCCGTCTGCTTCCCAAGTACGGCTATCGTTACCGACCTCCCGTTTTGGTGCTTTATCGCGGAGGGACTCGCAGCGGCTGCGGATTTGCTCGGGAACAGATGGGCCCCTTCTACTGCCCCAACGACGAAAAGGTCTACCTTGATCTGGGATTCTTCGACGAGCTGGCCCGGCGACACGACGCTCCTGGGGATTTTGCCCAAGCCTATGTCTTGGCGCATGAGGTCGGGCACCACGTCCAGAAGATTCTAGGGACGCTACAGAAGGTCCACGCTCTGCAGCAGCGGGCGATGAGCCGGGGGGACAAAGTCGCCGCCAATCATCTTCAGATTCCCGTGGAACTCCAGGCGGATTGCTATGCCGGAGTCTGGGCACATTACAATCAAAATCGACTCGATCCGGGAGATATCGACGAAGCGTTGCGGGCCGCTTCGCATATCGGAGACGATACGCTTCAGAAACAGGCCCAGGGGTATGTGGTTCCCGACAGTTTTACCCACGGTACGTCGCGCCAGAGGGTCGAGTGGTTCCGTCGGGGATACGAAAGCGGAGATTTGCGCGCGTGCGACACTTTCCGTGCCCTCGCGCAGCGCTGAGGTGCTTTAGCCGCAGTGGCCGCCGCCGCAGCATCCTTGCTTGCGGGCCCGCTCGGTGACGGCGATTTTGAAGCGCTCTCCCTCTTCCATGACGCGAAATTCGTGCTTTTGGCAAAACTCTTCGTTCATCTTCTGTGCCATTTCAATGGCATGGGAAAGTGCTTGGTCTTTGTCTTCAAAACGCTGATGGTTTTGCAGATCGCTTTTGCGGAAGCATCCGCACTCTTTTTCTACTTCAACGGTAAACATAATTCGGATCCTTTTTGTCAGATTTGCAAGCGCATCATAGCGAATGAAAAAAAAATCCCCATTAAATCTGAGTAAAAATCTCTGATTTAAGATTCTTCTTAATTCTTTCTCCGCCGTTACTCGTTTTCTCTAACCCCCCTTTCGCTATAATCCCTCCACTTCATCATAGGGAGCGACGCGGTGAATTACGACCCCAAATCGATCGAAAACAAGTGGCAGCAGCGCTGGGAAGAGGAGCGGGCTTTCGAACCCTCGGAGGATCATAGCCTCGAGAAAA
>CAYUXG010000168.1:0-2690 GCA_964448735.1 uncultured Nitratifractor sp.
CGGATCTGCGTCTCTTCCCGTGTCCCCAGGTCGATCGCCCGCTCCATGGCTCGGATGTAGTTCTCCCTGCAATCGGGATAGCCGCTGCTATCCTCTTCGACGACTCCGATCACGATCGCTTCGGCTCCTTCTTTCTCCGCGATCGCCGCGGCGATGGAGAGGAAGATGCCGTTGCGAAAGGGCACGTAGGTCACCGGTACCCCCTCTTCGATCCCTCCGGTCGGCACTTCGATCCCCGGATCGGTCAGGGCCGAAGCCCCGATCTGTTTGAAAAAAGGTAGATCGATCTCGTAGCGTTCGGCCGCTTCCAGATCCTGTGCAAGCAGACGAAAACACTCCAGCTCTTTGCCCTGGGTCCGCTGGCCGTAGTTGAAGTGTACCGCCACGATCTCATAGCCCTCTTTTTTGGCGATCGCCGCGGCGACGGCGCTGTCCATTCCCCCGGAGATGATGCAAACCGCTTTTTTCATCCTCAACCCTTCCGACTCTTTTTTGCGCATTTTACTCCATTTAGGGTAAACTTCCTCTCCATGATTACTCTGAGCAATGAAACATCCCTTACCGTAGAACTTCCCTTTTTGGAAAAAATCGCCTCGGAATTCACCGATCGGGAGATCGAGCTGATCCTCTGCGACGACGCGGCCATGCGCGAACTCAATCGGGAACATCGCGGCATCGACCGGCCCACGGACGTGCTGAGCTTTCCCCTGGAGCACGATCTGGAGGGGATGCCCCTGGGATCGATCGTCATCTCCGCCGATCAAATCCGGGCTAAAGCCCGCGAATTGGGACACGCCCCCGACCAGGAGCTTGCCCTGCTCTTCATCCACGGTTTGCTTCATCTGCTGGGATACGATCATGAAACGGACGAGGGCCAGATGCGCGCCGAAGAGGCCAAGCTCATCCGCCGCTTCGGACTGCCCGAGAGCCTGATCGTCCGCACGGAGGATGCCTGATGGATTATCTGATTTTCGTCATCTCCCTGGCGGCGCTCATCTGGGGAGCCGACCTTCTCGTCGCCCAGAGCGAAAAGATCGCCCTGCGTTTCGGCATCTCCGAATACGTCATCGGCGCCACGCTCATCGCCCTGGGGACCAGCCTGCCCGAGATGGCCGCCTCCGTCGCCGCCAGCTACGACGGCAAAGCCGAAATCGCCGTCTCCAACGTCATCGGAAGCAACATCCTCAACATCACCCTGGTCCTCGCCATGGTCTTCCTCATCGCCCGGCGCATCGATCCGCATCGGGACTTTTTCGCCAAAGATAGCTCTTGGGCGCTCTTTCCCGTCTTGATCTTCACCGTCATGGCGTATCAGAACGAGTTCACCCGTTTCGACGGCGTGCTGCTGATTCTTCTGATGTTCGCCTACCTCCTCTTCCTACGCCAAAACGGAAGCGAAATCCTTACTCTCGAAGAGGAGGAGATCGAAGAGGAGGAGCAGGCACCCTTCTCCTGGATGCGTACGATTGTCCTGCTGGGGGCGGGCTTTCTACTCGTACTCGGAGGGGCCGAGTTTACCGTCGAGAGTGCTTCGAGCATTGCCAAATCCCTGGGAGTGAGCGAATGGGTCATCGGCATCGTGATGATCTCCATGGGCACGTCGATGCCCGAGCTGATCGTCTCCGTCGTCGCAGCAAGCAAAGGCAAAGCCGACATGGCCATCGGCAACATCATCGGCTCCAATATGGCCAACATCACCATCGTCCTGGGAAGTGCGTCACTGGTGCGTGATCTCAAACTCGACATGACCCCTTACATCTTCGATATCGGCGTCATGGTGGCTGCGACGCTGATGCTGCTTTTCATCACTGCCAACAAAATGTACTCCAAACCCGCCGGCATCAGTCTGCTGGTCCTTCTGGCGCTTTTCCTCAAACATACGCTGGAAGCCCTGCATTGAGAGCCCGATCCTTCAGCACTCCGATCGCAGCACTTCCTCCAACTCTTTCACCGAACGAATCCCCTCCGCTCCGTCACTGAACCCCCACTCCACGCGAAGAAAGTCGATTCCGGCTGCTTGAGCGGCCATTTCGTCCCGGGGTCCGTCTCCGACGAAAATCGCCTCTTCGGGCGAAACGCCCAATTGCTCAAGGACTTTGAGCAGCATATCCGGCGCCGGCTTGCCCCGGGGAACGTCGTCGTAGCTTACCACGGCATCGAAATACTCCCGGATCTTCAAATGTTCCAGCGACTCGAGCGTCGACCGGCGGTAGGCATTGGTCGCCACCGCCAGCAGGCATCCGCGTTCGCGCAAACGTTTCAACAACCCCAGGATTCCGTCGTAGAGTCGGATCTCCTGCTGATGGTTCCGGGTGTAATACTCGGAAAACCACTCTTCATGCCGTACCTGGAAATGGTCCGTCTCATAGAAGTACTCGGCGGCGTTGAGGTGGGGGTCGTTGATCTTGCGGATGATTCGCTCCCGATCCATCGGCGGCAGTCCCAGACGCTGCCGTACGAAGTTGATCGCGTTGGAGATGGCCGGGGAGCTATCCTGCAGCGTACCGTCCATATCGAAGATGACGAGCTTTTTTCTTTTCATCGTCAAACGGGCCGTCAATGACGGCGGTTGCGGTCGATCGTCCGCAGATAGACCGAAAGCCCCAGCATCAGGGCCGTGATGCCCAGGAGCAGTCCCACGGCGTAGAGGAGTTTATTCGGATCGGTGATGGCGAACTTGAAGACCAGCA
>CAYUXG010000169.1:0-2666 GCA_964448735.1 uncultured Nitratifractor sp.
GGCCCGCTTCGGGATCGACGGGGTCCTCTTTTCCCGGGCCATCGCCCAGCTCTGACGCCTCTTTTTCGTTTCGATTGAAAACTTTCAAAATGAATCGTCTACCGCTTTTTATGATGTAGAGCAAGGATAAGCTTCGATGAAAAAACATTGCAAAATTCTGGCGACCGTCGGACCTGCCTGCCGAAGCGAAGAGACTCTCGAAGCGATGATCCGCTCCGGAGTCAATCTCTTTCGACTCAATTTCAGCCACGGGGATCACGATTTCCACCGGGAATCTCTGGAGAGAATCCGAGAAGTGGCCAAGCGTTGCGGTCTCTTCGTCGGGGTGTTGCAGGATATCAGCGGACCGAAGGTGCGTATCGGCAAGCTCGAAGAGGATGTGACGCTTCAAAGCGGCGATATCATCGAATTTGTCCGGGACGAGATCGTGGGTCGCTTCACGGAACCCCATCATCTCCTGCTGAGCCTCAATCACCCCGAGCTCCTGGATAAACTGCAAGTGGGAGAGCTGATCTACCTCTACGACGGGATCATCTGTGCTCGGGTTCTCAGTGTGGGAGAGACGGTCCGCGCCGAAGTGCTCACGGGAGGGATGCTCTCCTCCCGCAAGGGGGTCAATTTTCCCAACACCCGTCTCGATCTGCAAGTCTTGACCGAAAAGGATCGTAAAGATATCGCCTGGGGGGTGGAGCACGGAGTGGATTTTATGGCGATCTCCTTCGTACAAAAAGCCTCCGATATGGTGGAGGCGAGATCGTTGGTGCGTTCTTTGGGGGGAGAGCAGGATCTCATCGCCAAAATCGAGAAGTTCGATGCCGTGGAGAATATCGACGAAATCTTGGCCGAGAGCGACGGCGTGATGGTGGCCCGGGGGGATCTGGGGATCGAGATCCCCTACTACCGGGTGCCCGAAGTGCAGAAGATGCTGATTCGCAAAGCCAACGCCCTCTCCAAACCGGTGATCACCGCGACGCAGATGCTTCTGAGCATGACCCATGCGGAGCGGGCGACCCGGGCGGAGATCAGCGACGTGGCCAATGCGGTGCTCGACGGCTCCGACTGCCTGATGCTCTCGGAAGAGAGCGCCATCGGGGAGTATCCGGTGGAGGCGGTCAAGACGATGGCGGCGACGATCCGGGAAGCCGAAACGGTCTATCCCTATTTCAAAATCCACCAATTTCCCTACAACGACGAAATGGACGTGATCGACGAATCGGCGGTCAATCTGGTGCAAAACATCGAAGCCAAGGCGATTCTCGCGATCACCTCTTCGGGGCAGTCGGCACGCAAACTTTCGCGCTACCGTCCGCAGGAGCCGATCTATGCCGTGACGCACCGCGCCGAAGTGGCCCGCAAACTTACGCTGGTGTGGGGCGTGGTCCCCGCCTTCCTCTCCGCTGCCGAGAGTGCCCGGCAGATGATGATCGACGTGATTCGCCGAGGATTGGAGAGAGGGGTGCTCTCGACGGAGTGCAACTACATCGTCACGGCGGGGGATCCTCCGGGGGTCCCCGGCACGACCAACATCATCCGCATCCTGCGGCGCAAAGAGTTGGAGCACTTCGCCGAGATGGCCCGGCAGAACCGGATCCCGAAAGATTGGGAGTAGCTTAGGAGAGATTTTTGCTGTCGAGCAGAAGCAGTTTGAGCACGGCCATGCGGACGTAGACGCCGTTGCGCACCTGATCGAGCACCATGCAGCGTGGATCGTCGAGGATTTCGTCGGCGATGTCGATGTTGCGCATGACGGGGCCGGGGTGCATGATGAGGATGCCCCGATCCTCCAAGAGATCCTCGGTGATGCAGTAGCGGCGGGCGTACTCGGCGTAATCTTCGAAGATCGGCTTTTTGTGGCGCTCGAGTTGGGCCCGCAGACTCATGATAACGTCCACTTCGTCGAGCACCTCTTCGAGCCGCTCAAACCGGGGAAGCTCCGTCGCCGGAGGCATGAAGGGTTTGGGGGCGACGAGCAGCACTTCGATGCCCAGACGTCGGAAGAGGCGGATGTCGCTGGCGGCGACCCGGGAGTTGACGATGTCGCCGACGATGGCGACTTTGCGCCCTTTGAGATCCCCTTCGTACCACTCGTGGAGGGTGAAAAGATCCAGCAGCGCTTGGGTCGGATGGGCATAATTTCCCGCACCGGCATTGATGACCGGGACCATCTCCATCTCCGCCAGGCGGGAGGGGGTATCGTTTTCGCTGTGGCGGATGATGACGCCGTCGGGGTCCATGGCGCAGAGATTGGCGAAAGTGTCCTCCAGAGTCTCTCCCTTTTTGGTGGAGCTGCGGGAGGGATCCAGATGCACCACATGGGCTCCGAGGCGCTTGGCCGCCACTTCGAAGGAGCTCCGGGTGCGGGTGGAGTTTTCGAAAAAGAGGGTCATGAGCAGTCGATCGGCCAGCAGGGGAGGGGGGAGTTTCTTTTTGAAACGCTGTGCATCCTGCAAAATGGCGTCGATCTGCTCCAGGCTCAATTGATCCGTATCCACGAGATGCTGCATCGACGTTTCTCCTTTTTCTATAAATCGAACCCTCTGAAAAATTGCCAAATCGTTCTTTGGGTCAAGTGCGACAAAGGAGCGCTCAACCCGTGAAACGGGCGCTCGCGTTCGCGACTGCCAGAGTGCTTGACCCAAAGAACGGGATTTTTCAGAGACCTTAAT
>CAYUXG010000170.1:0-2666 GCA_964448735.1 uncultured Nitratifractor sp.
AGCGTAACAATATGAAAGCCTCCCTGATCGAAAAGACCGGCGAGCAGCTTCGCGCTATGATGCCCTGGATCTCCGCCAATAAGATCATCAACCAGGAAGAGAACTGATCCGAGGCTCTTCGGTGCCCTCTCGCAAGGAGAGGTGCCCGAAGATCGTCTCTTCTTCCTTTTTTAAACTTTGTCACTCTACGAAACGAATGCTTTTTCGTTAAAATACTCTCCATATTTTCTTTTCTTACCAATCTATTTCGCTTCGAAGGTTTTTTATGTCCAAAAAGATCGCTTCCGCACGGATCACGACCGAAAGTTCCCAGTTGCTCAAAGAGCTCAACGATTCACTTCCTTTCGACAAGGCACTTTACCGGGAGGATATCGAAGGCTCGAGAGCTCATGCCCGCATGCTCGCAGAGCAGGGGATCATCTCCCGGGAGGATGCCGAAGCGATCGACGAGGGGCTTGCGAGGGTGCTGGAGGAGATCGAAAGCGGTGCCTTTTCCCTGGAGGGGGGAGACGAGGATATCCATATGGCCGTGGAGCGGCGTTTGACGGAGCTCGTGGGCGATGCGGGCAAGCGTCTGCACACGGCGCGCAGCCGCAACGATCAGGTAGCGACGGATTTTCGCCTCTACGTTTTGCGTCACGATCGGCATATCGCCGCGCTTTTGCTCGATCTGATCGAGACGCTTACGGCGATCGCCAAAGAGCACGATCGCACACTTTTGCCGGGGATGACCCATCTACAGCATGCCCAGCCGATCAATTTCGGCTTTCACATGATGGCGTACGCTTCGATGTTTCGCCGCGATTACGAGCGCTTCCTCTCCTCGGCCGAGCGCAACAAACTCTCTCCGCTGGGATGTGCTGCCCTGGCGGGTACGCCCCACCCGGTCGATCGCAAACGTACGGCCGAGCTTCTGGGCTTTGCCGAGCCTACGCTTAACTGCCTCGATACGGTCAGCGACCGGGATTTCGCCCTGGAGATTCTCTTCAATATCGCGACGATGATGATGCACATCAGCCGCTTGAGCGAAGAGTTGATTCTTTGGAGCACCAGCGAATTCGCTTTCGTGCGCCTAAGCGACAAGCACGCCACCGGCAGCTCCATCATGCCCCAGAAGAAAAACCCCGACATTCCCGAACTCCTGCGGGGCAAGACGGGACGGGCCTACGGCAACCTCATGAGCCTGCTGACGGTGATGAAGGGCTTACCCCTGGCGTACAACAAAGACACCCAGGAGGATAAGGAGGGGGTCTTCGACAGCGTGCGTACCGCGGAGCTCTCCTTGCGGGTGCTGCGGGAGATGATGGAGGAGATGACGGTCAACGTGGAGGCGATGGAGGCAGCCTGCCGCAAAGGTCACCTCAGCGCCACCGATCTGGCGGATTGGCTGGTCAAAGAGAAGGGCTTGCCTTTCCGGGATGCCTATCACCTGGTGGGAAGGGTAGTCAACCGTGCCGAAGAGTTGGGCAAAGATATCTCCGAGATGACGGGCGAAGAGCTCGCTGGCGTGGACGAACGGCTGGCAGAGGCCGCTTCGCTGCTGGACAATCGCCTGAGCATGAACGCCCGCACCAGCGAAGGGGGCACCGCGACCGAGCGCACCCGGGAGCAGATCGAAGCGATGGAGGCGTGGCTCCAGGCGCAGCGCTAAGTCAATTGGCCGCTTTCTCCTCCTGGGCCAGGGTATAGGCGGCGTAGTAGGTGCTGCCGTCGCTGAAGTGGTTGACGGTGAGTTTGGAGAAGTGCTCCAGATAGTCCCAAAACTCTCGAATCAGCTCGATGGGGACATGTTGTGCCTCGTCGGCCAGGGCATCGCGCATGGTGCCGAGCCATTCGATCCGGGCGGCTTCGTTGATGGAGAAGTCGTCGTGGACGCGGATCATGTATTCGTTGAGGTCCATGCCGCCGGTCTCATCCTCGTAGACCTTCGGCCCGCCGCAAATTTGGATGAAGAAGCGGCTGTTTTTCTCCTTGACCTTTTCGAACTCCTCTTCGTCCTGGGGGAAGAAGTGGGCGATGGAGCTCTCGTAGATCTTGTCGTAGAAGTCGTACATCAGCTTTTTCATCCCCTCTTCGCCGCCGATGGCATCGTAGAAGGCCCGGGGAGGGTTTTTGAAGCGAACGGGTGCGCCCTTTTCCACGGCCGTGATCGGCAACTCGTAGATCTCTTTTTTGCTTGCCATGTTTTTCCTTATCGAGGAGATATTATCAGATTATAATATCGAAGTCTTAGATGCGCTTTGAATCGTCGCAAAAACGGTGCAGCAGGCAGTCATAGGATTCGATGCGCCGATCTCGCAGGAAGGGCCAGATCTTTCGCACTTCAGCTCCGGCACCTAGGTCGAGATCGACGAAGAGGATCTCCTCCTCATCGGAGGCCATGGCCAGGGTTTCGCCCTGGGGACCGAAGGCGAAGCTGTGGCCCCAGAAACGGATCCCTCCGAGCATACCGGAGGGGTCGCGCTCCGTGCCGACGCGGTTGGCCGTCAGGACCGGCAGGCCGTTGGCCACGGCGTGTCCCCGCTGCACGGCGAGCCAGGCTTCGAGCATCTTGCTGCGCTGCTCGGGGGTGTTTTCCTTTTCGCAGAGTTCGTCGCGGCGATGCTCGGGGCACTCCAGGTAGCCGATGGCGGTGGGGTAGATCAGCACCTCGGCTCCCTTGAGGG
>CAYUXG010000171.1:0-2658 GCA_964448735.1 uncultured Nitratifractor sp.
CGCAGACCGTAGGCGATATTGTCGTAGATGCTCATGGGAAAGGGGGTGGGCTTCTGGAAAATCATCCCCACCCGCTGGCGGAGTTTGATCAACTCATCCTCTTTGGTATAGGAGAGGATGTTCGTGCTCCCTCCGGTCTCGTCGTAGAGAAGCACTTCTCCTTCATACTTATTCCCGGGGTAAACGTCATGGATGCGGTTCCAGGAGCGAAGCAGCGTCGATTTGCCGCAGCCGCTGGGGCCGATGAGCGCCGTCACCTTGTGGGCGTAGATCGGCATATTGATCCCTTTGAGCGTGGGTTCCGTGGCCCCTGCATAGGTAAAATAGAAATCTTTGGTGTCCATCGCCAGGGTCATTTGATTTTCCTTTGTCGAAAGATGTAGCGTGTGGTGATATTGATGAAAAGGACCAGAAAGGTCAAGATCACCGATCCCGCCCAGGCAAGATCGATACTGCGCTGGTCGGGGAAGGTGGCCAACTGATAGATGCTCACCGTCAGAGACGGGAACTGCTGATCCATGTTGAGGGTGAAGTAGTCGTTGTTGGCCGAGGTAAAGAGCAACGGCGCCGTCTCACCCACGATCCGGGCAAAGGCAAGCAGGATCCCGGTAATGAGCCCCACTTTCGCCGCCTTGATGACGATGGTGAGGATCACCTGGGCCTTGGATGCCCCCAGGGCGATCCCCGCTTCTCTGAGCTCCTGGGGCACCAGGGAGAGCATGGAGTCGGTCGTACTAACGACGATGGGAATCATCATGATCCCCAAAGCGATCGCCCCTGCCCAACCGAAGTACCCTCCGTGGGGAACGACGAGAATCCCGTAGACGAAAACGCCGATGACGATCGAGGGCGCCGACATCATGACATCGCTGAGGTTGCGGATGAAGTTGGCGAAACGGTCCGCACCGCCGTATTCCCGCAGATAAATCCCCGCCAACATCCCCAGAGGTACACCGATGAGCGTCGCAGCACCGGCGAGGGCGAATTGCCCGACGATGACGTTGCGCAATCCTTTTTCCACCAAATCGTGCGTCAATACGCTCCAGTCGATGCTGCTGACCCCCTTGAAAAGCAGCACGCCCAATATCCAAAAGAGGAACCCCAATCCGATCAGCGCGGCACCGGTGGCCAGGGCCATCACCAGTTTGTTGAGGAAGAGTCGTCGATTCATGCTTTTGTCCTAAGGAAGAAGAATTTGGCGATGGAGATGCTGGCGAAGCTGATCGCAAAAAGGATCAAGGCCAGATAGAACATCGCGCTAAGCTCCAGATCGGTCGCTTCTCCGAAGTTGTTTGCCAGCAAAACGGGGATCGAAATCGTCGGCTGGGTCAAGCTCTCGGGCATCCGGAAAACCCCGCCGATGACGAAGGCGACCGCCATCGTCTCGCCCAGCGCCCGTCCCAGGGCCAAGATCACCGAACCGATAATTCCCCGCCGGGCAAAAGGAAAAATCACGTCTTTGACCACTTCGAAGCGGGTCGCGCCCATGGCGTAGGCGGACTCTTTGAGCACCGAAGGAGTGGTGTTCATCGCATCGCGGGTGATCGCCGCCATGAAGGGGATGATCATGATCGCGAGCACCAACCCCGCCGTAAGCAGGGAGTTGCTCTGCCCTCCGAAAAGCTTCTGCAGAATGGGCCCGAGGAAAAAGAGCGCCCACATCCCGTAGATGATGCTGGGAATCGCCGCCAGGAGCTCGATGGCGATCCCCACGGGGGCTTTGAGCTTCTCATGGGCGATCTCGGTGAGAAAAAGCGCAATCCCCATCGCCAACGGCACGGCGACGATCATCGCAATTCCCGTGGAAAAGAGCGTCCCCAAGATCGGGATCAAACCTCCGTATTGTCCGGGCTCGTCATCATCCCCTTCGATCCATGTCGGATCGGTGATGAAGTGCCAAAAGCCAAAATGGTGAATCGCATCGGAAGCGTAATAGTAGAGACTGGTGAAGATTCCGACCAGAATGATCAGTACCAACCATGCCGAAGCGTAAGAGCTGTACCGAAAGAGTCTGTTGAACATGCATTCTCCTCAAAGTTGAGCATTTAATTGTATCGGAAGAGGGATACGATTTGGAAACAGAAGGAAGAGTGTTAAGAGTTAAACGCTACGAAACCATTCTCTCGTAACAGGTAGCACTTAACTCGTAGCACGAATTCGACGCGTAGCGTCGAATTTCAGCTTATTTGGCAGGAGCGATTCCCTTGCCTTCCCAGTAAGCGTGGATCTCGTTGACCGTAGCTTGGGGAAGTGCGACATAACCGAGTTTCGCAGCGGCATCGGCACCGTTTTTGAAAGCCCAGTCGTAGAAGGCGGTCACTTTTTTGTTCACATCGGTTTTCTCTTCGTCCAAGAGGATGAAGGAAGCGGCTACGATAGGATAGGAAGTCGCACCCTTGGGATAGGCGATGACGGCGTAGAAGTCGTCTTTTTTATCCCAGCTTGCGTATTTAGCCGCATCCTGGAAGCTCTGAACCGTAGGAGCGACGAACTTGTGCTCGCGGTTTTCGACGGTTGCAGCGGGCAGACCGGACTGGAGCTTGTAGGAGTACTCGATGTAACCGATGGAGTTTTTGTTCTGCTGAATGTTGGCAGTGACTCCCTGGTTTCCTTTGCCGCCGATGATGTTGGCTTGCCAATTGAACTTCTTGCGAGGTT
>CAYUXG010000172.1:0-2650 GCA_964448735.1 uncultured Nitratifractor sp.
CCCGCTCGTTCAAACTCGATCATTTCACTCTCAAGGGTCAATCCGTTCCGCTCCGCATAGCTTACGATCGAAGCTCGTTGGCGAAGCAGCGATTCATCGCCGGAGAGTTGCCGGATGAGCGTATATGTCACAACAACCTCCTTACCCTCACCCGGAATAGTAGCGCCTGGATGATGAAAGAATTCTTAAAAAAACCCTTTTTTTTCGTCATTTCTTCGTTTTTTCGTCAATTTTTGTGTTATACTCCTTTTCACTATAAAACCCGATAAGAAATTTGAATCGAGAAGGATCAGAGGATGCAGTTGACGCACCTGGACGAGAACGACAAGCCCAAAATGGTCGATGTGGGGGACAAAGAGGAGACTCTCCGCGTCGCCACCGCATCGGGCCGCATCCGTATGAGCCGTGATGCCTACCGTGCCGTGGTGGAGCAGACCGCCAAAAAGGGACCCGTCCTCCAGACCGCCGTCATCGCCGCCATCCAGGGAGCCAAGCGCACGCCCGAGCTGATCCCCATGTGTCACCCCCTGATGCTCACTTCGGTCAAGACCGAGGTCGAGGAGCTTCCCGATCTACCGGGTTTTCGCCTCTACGTCACCGCCAAGCTCAAGGGGCGCACCGGCGTGGAGATGGAAGCCCTCACCGGAGTCAGCGTCGGACTGCTCACCATCTACGACATGCTCAAAGCGATCGACAAAGCGATGGTGATCGAAGAGATCCGGCTCGAGTCCAAAACAGGAGGCAAAAGTGGCGAATTTCAACGAAAAGATTGAAAAAGCGGAACTCAGCTACCCCCGGCAATGGGGGTTCAAACTCATCGGGAAAGACAAAGAGAAACTCCACGCCGCCGTCAAGGAGGTGATGGGAGAAAAAGAGCATCTCTGCTCGCCGGGCAACGCATCGCGCACCGGCAAATACCACAGTTATAACGCCAGCTGCCACGTGGAGAGCAAAGAGGAGCGCGACCGTCTCTTCAAAGCGTTCCAGGACCACGACGACGTGGAGATCGTGATCTAAGCCCCTACTTCGCCTTTTGCAACATCCGCTCGGCGCGGATGCTCGCCGCCATGGAGAGGATCACATAGGCGAGGAAGAAGTAGATCCCGATCTCCGCTTCGGCACGGCTGACGTCGCTTTCTCTGGAGGTCAAAAAGACCAGCAGCAGCGCCACGATGAAGACATCCAGCATCGACCACTTCCCCAACACTTTGAAAAAATGCACCATCTTTGCCGCGAAGGGGCGCGTCTCGTAGAGGGAAAGAAAAAGAAGCGAGAGGGTTTTCAACGCCGGCAAGAGGACCGAAAAGAGCAAAATCACTCCCGCGACGGGGAGATTCCCCTCCGCATAGAGCTTGTGGATCGATCCCAAAATTCCCTTCGATTCGAAAGAGAGCACCACATCCCCCAGGTACTCCACGTTCTTGTGCACCGTCACCATCAAAATCGGAGTCACAAGCCCATTCACCAGCGCCACCAATGCGGCGGCGGAGAGCAGCCCCGTCCCCGGCCGAGGAGCCATTAGCCAGGCGCTCAGCAGAGCCAGCAGCGAAAGCCCCGCAAAGATCTCCATCCAGCGCTTCGCCGCCTCGGCGCTTCGGCTTCGCTCCTGCGAAAGCCGCTCCAATTTTTGCCGTAGGTCATTGTGCACCATCCCAAAGGTCAGAGTACTCGCCCACTCTTTGAGTTTGAGCTTCGCCACATGCTCCGCCTCCATCGAGGCGGCGATTTGACGTGAAGCATTCTCGTAGGCGATCGCGGCGCGATACCCCTCTTTGCCGACCCACGCCATCGTCACCACAAGAGCGAAGATCCAAAGTCCGATCAAAAAATTTTTCATGCCTGGATTATAACGAAGCCAAAATTGGAGATAATCTCTTCAGCTCAACTCCCAAAAAGGAAGACCCTCCATGAACGACCTACAACGCCTCCAAAGCATCGCCGAAGAAGCCGGAGCGATCGTCCGAGACGGCTACCGCCGCCGCAAAGAGATCCGCCACAAAGGCACCGTCGATCTGGTTACCCAGTACGACGTGCAGACCGAAGAGTTTCTCCTCTCTGCCCTGGCCAAAGCCTTCCCCGGATATACCCTCGTGGGAGAAGAGAGTTACGAAGGGAGCTACGACCTAGATCGGGCCATCTACATCGATCCCATCGACGGCACGACCAACTTCGTTCACGGCATCCCCCACCTGGCCGTCTCCCTCGGCCTCTGGGAGGGGGGATCTCCTCGCCTGGCGGTCGTTTACAATCCGATCCTGGACGAACTCTACCGAGCCGAGGCGGGAGAGGGTGCTTGGCTGGGGGACACACGGCTGCACGTCTCCGACAACGAACGGCTCATCGAAGCGCTGCTCGCCACCGGCTTTCCCTACGCCAAAGCGCAGAGAGGGGTCGAGTACCGCTGGGTTACGGAGGCTTTCTCCACCCTCCTGCCCCAGATCCAGGACTTCCGCCGCCTGGGAGCCGCCTCGGTGGATCTGGCCTATCTCGCGCAGGGGCGCTTCGCGGGATTTTACGAGATCGACCTCAAACCCTGGGACGTCGCCGCGGGCATCCTCCTGGTCCAAGAAGCCGGAGGCGTCGTCAGCAACCTTAAAGGAGAACCCTACCGCTTCGGCGACCGGGGCATCGTCGCCGGCACCCCCGCCAT
>CAYUXG010000173.1:0-2632 GCA_964448735.1 uncultured Nitratifractor sp.
CGACTCTTCGATGAGGATTTCGTTGATGGGGCTGGCCTCCAGGCCGCCTGCCGCGATCTCTTTGAACTCGTCCATGTTGTAGGCGACACCCGAGCCTCCCCCTGCGAGAGTATAGGAGGCGCGGATGATGACGGGAAAACCGATCTCTTTCGCCGCGGCGATTGCCTCTTCCATGTTGTAGGCGTATTTGGAAATGGGCAGATCCATGCCGATACGCTGCATCGCCTCTTTGAAGGCTTGGCGGTCTTCGCCCTTCTTGATCGCTTCGGGATCGGCGCCGAGGAATTCGACTCCTTCGAGCATGCCGCGCTCGACCATCTCCATCGCGACGTTGAGGGCGGTCTGTCCTCCCATCGTCGGAAGGATCGCATCGACGTTCTCTTTTTCGATGATCTTGGCGATCACCTCCGGTTCGATCGGTTCGATGTAGGTGCGGTGGGCGAACTCGGGATCGGTCATGATCGTCGCCGGGTTGGAGTTGATCAGAACGACGCGGTAGCCGAGCTCTTTGAGCGTCTTGGCGGCTTGAGTGCCGGAGTAGTCGAATTCGCAGGCTTGACCGATGACGATAGGACCGGAGCCGATGAGGAGAATGGTTTTGATGTCTTCACGTTTAGGCATGGAGGCGTACCTTCGTTTTTAGTTGAATATTATACTCGAAAGTCCCAAAGAGAGGGATTATTTCCTAGGATTCATAAAACGAAAGGGAGTTCAATCGGAAAGTTAAAACCGATACCTTCAGAAAAAGAAGGCTTAGAAAGGATTGCTGCGAAGGATGTCGAAAGGAGAAGGTCGTCGTTCTTGTTTCTGTTCTTTCTTTTTCTGTGGGACATTCTTCGGTTCTTGCGATGGAGTGACGGGGGGCTGGAGAGGTTTGGGGGCAGGAGAAGGGATGGAGACCTTTTTAACAGGGACTTTTTGCTTTTTCTTTTTGGCTTTTGGAGGAGTTTTTTGTGTTTCCTCGAGGGGAATTTCAAACTCCGAGGGATTGATTTCAAGCTCTTTGGTCTGAAGCATGGTCGGGACACTGCTGAGATTCTCTTCCCGCTTTTTGGGAGCGAAGATTTTATAGGGGTACTCTTCGTCACTGAAGGAGCGGTTTTGATCGTAATAGGAGACGAAATAGGGTTTGGGATCGGTGATCAGGAAAAAGAGTCCCGGATGCATCGTATCGGCATAGGTACGGATGGTGGCGGTTTTGTAGCTTCCTTCGATTTCAACCTTTTCGACGACCCCGACGGGGACATAGGCGAAAAAGATTCCGTCGAGCCCACTGGTCTCCACCCGGTCGCCCTTGCGGATTTTGGCCCATTTGGGGATGAATTTAATCTTCATCGTGTTTTTGTCCACTCCTTCGGCGATGCCCGGAGTGCGCTCTTTCCCGACGTAGACGCTGAAACGGCATTTGGGATTGGAGATCAGATAGCCGTAGAGCAGGCCACCCTCCATCTGAGCCGTACCGGCAACCACTTCATCCTGGATCAGACCGTAGATATGCCCCTCTTCAAGTGTGAATTTCTTGGGTGCCGAGAGGAGAACTTCATCGAATTTATTGAGTTTGACATAGGAGACCGTATCGACCAGTGTGATGCTTTTGTAGGGGAGTTTCTGCAGGGTGGGGAGTTTCTTGTAGAGTTGGGCGACCTGCCGAAGGTAATGGGTCTGATCCAGGAGGTATTTGCGCAGGACCCGGTTCTCCTTTTCGAGCTTGTCGATCCGTTCTTTTTGAAAAAGGTAACTCTCGCCCTTGTTTTTGATCTCGTGTGTAAGATTGTTGTAGTAATTTTTGGCAGGAGTGAAAAGATTGAGCACAAGTGTCCGGATTCCGTGACTGTCCCTATTGAGCAGGACAAAAAGAATGACCGAAAGGAGAAGGAGAAGAAGGATGCGGGATTTCATCCGATCTCAGTAGGCTTTCACTACTCTTCGAAAGCGGTCTGCTGCAGCAGATCGAGTTCATCAAGGGCCTTTCCCGTTCCTTTGGCGACGGCTAGGAGCGGGTCTTCGGCGATGTAGACGGGAAGTTTGACGATGTCGGAGAGGTATTTGTCCAAGCCACGGATGAGTGCACCGCCTCCAGTGAGGACGATACCGTTTTCGACGATATCTCCGGCTAGATCGGGAGGAGTCTGCTCCAAAACGGCTTTGAGAGCCTCGGCGATCTGCTTGAGAGGATCGGCGATCGCTTCGCGGATATGCTCGCTGGTGATTTCTACGGAGGTTAACGTCCCTTCCACCTGATCCCGTCCGCGTACGGTGGTGACGAGTTCTTCATCCAATTTGATGGCCGTGCCGATTTTGATCTTGAGATCCTCTGCGACCCGGTCTCCGATGAGGAGATTGAAGTTTTTCTTGACGTAATCGACGATGGAGGCGTCGAGCTTGTCTCCGGCGACGCGGATCGATTTGCTCAGGACCAGACCTCCGAGGGAGATGACGCCGATTTCCGTCGTCCCTCCTCCGATATCGACCACGAGGTTGCCGTTGGGGTCGCGTACGGGTAGTCCCGCACCGATGGCGGCGGCCATGGGCTCTTCGATCAGATAGACGTAGCGGGCTCCCGCGTTCATCGCCGACTCCCGAACCGCCTTGCGCTCGACCTGGGTCAAACCGTAGGGGACGCAGATGACGA
>CAYUXG010000174.1:0-1371 GCA_964448735.1 uncultured Nitratifractor sp.
GCCGCGGGCTTCCGCGAACCCAGCCCGGTCCAGGAGCAGGCGATCCCCCTCATCCTCGAGGGACGCGACCTCATCGCCCAGGCCCATACCGGCACGGGCAAAACCGCCGCCTTCGGCCTGCCGATCCTTCATCGTCTGGAGCGTAACGGCTCCGTCGAAGCCCTCGTCATCGTCCCCACCCGGGAGCTCGCCACCCAAGTCAGCGACGAGATCTTCCGCTTCGGCAAAGCTCTGGGCATCCGTACCGCCACCGTCTACGGCGGCAGCTCCTACACCCGCCAGATCCAGCATGTGGCCAACGCCTCCATCGTCGTCGCGACCCCCGGCCGCCTGATCGACCTGCTCGAAAGCGGCAAAATCAGCCTCTCCCCTCGCTTCGTCATCCTCGACGAAGCCGACGAGATGCTCGACATGGGCTTTCTCGACGAGATTCGCAAAATCTTTACCCACCTGCCCAAAGAGCGCCAGACGCTGCTCTTCTCCGCGACCATGTCGGGGCAGATCAAGGCCCTGGCTCAGAGCATCCTGCATGATCCCGCCACCGTCGCCATCACAGGAGAGAACGTCACCAACACCCACATTCGCCAACTCTTTTACGTGGTGGACGAGTATGAGCGCGACGACGCCCTGATCCGCCTGCTCGATTACAAAAACCCCGAAAAAGCGATCATCTTCTGCCGGATGAAGAAGGAGGTCGACCGCCTGCGGGACTTCCTCGCAGCCCAGGGCTACGATGCCAGGGGGCTTCACGGCGATATGGACCAGCGCCAAAGAGAAGCGACCATCCGCGCCTTCAAAGGCGGCCAGGCGGAGCTGCTCATCGCCACCGACGTTGCCGCACGGGGGCTGGATGTGCAGGATGTCACCCACGTGTTTAACTACCACCTCCCTTTCGACCCGGAAAGTTACGTCCACCGCATCGGACGGACCGGACGGGCGGGGCGGGAAGGAACGGCGATCTCCATCGTCTCCCCCCACGAGTTCGGTGCACTCCAGCGGATCCAAAAGAGTGTGGGCAGCAGCATCGAAAGCCGAGTCATCCCCCGCATCGAAGAAGTACAGCAACGTCACGAAGACGCCTTCCGTGCACGGCTCGATGCCGTGGAGATCGACGCACGCACTTATGAGAGCATCGAACGGCTCAAAGAGGAGTACGACCTGACCACCCTGGCATGCAAACTCCTGAGCCTCCTGCAAAAAGAAGAGAGCATCCGCGGCGCCGACCGCATCGGCAAGGACGAGGGTGAAATCAAAAACCTTTTCGAACGCGCCCGCCGCGAGCGGGGCCGCGGAGGCAACCGAAACCGCCGCAACAATTATGGTAATCGCAATCGAAACCATTCCAACCGAAGAGGGCGGAGAAACTGATTT
>CAYUXG010000174.1:1471-2617 GCA_964448735.1 uncultured Nitratifractor sp.
GTCGATAGCTTAGAGCTTTCAGCTTTACGCTTTAAGCTTTTCTCAGCAAAGCCGCCTCATCTTTTTCATCGCTCTTCGTATCCTTTCGGATTCATCGACTGCCATCGCCAACTGTCTTCACACATCTTTTTTAAATCTCTCTTTGCCTTCCATCCCAGCAATTCCTTGGCTTTCGCAGGATCGGCATAGCAGGCGGCGATATCGCCGGGGCGGCGCTCCGTGATGCGATAGGGGATCTTCCGGCCCGAAGCTTCTTCGAAAGCACGGACCATTTGCAAGACGCTGTATCCTTCGCCCGTGCCGAGATTGATCGCTTCGCAGGCGGGCTTTTCGAGAAACTCCAGCGCTTTGAGATGGCCTTGAGCCAGATCCACCACGTGGATGTAATCCCGCACTCCGGTACCGTCGGGAGTGTCGTAGTCGTTGCCGAAGACGCTGAGCTCTTCGCGACGCCCCACGGCGACCTGGGTGATGAAGGGCATCAGATTGTTGGGGATGTCGTTGGGGTCTTCGCCGATGAGACCGCTTTCGTGAGCTCCCACGGGGTTGAAGTAGCGCAAAATGGCGATACGCCACGTCGGGTCGCTGCGATAGAGGTCCCTCAAAATCTCTTCGATCACCAGTTTGCTCTGGCCGTAGGGGTTGGTGGTACGCAAGGGGTGATCCTCCGTCAGAGGCAAGAAATCCGGATCGCCGTAAACCGTCGCCGAAGAGCTGAAGACCAGGGTCTCGATGCCGACGCTTCGCATCGCTTCGAGCAGGCGGATCGTGCCGACGACGTTGTTGTCGTAGTACTCCAGTGGTTTGGCCACCGATTCGCCCACCGCCTTGAGCCCGGCGAAGTGGATCACCGCGTCGCAGCCCTGCATCGCCCGCTCCAGGCTCTCTCGATCACGGATATCCCCCTCCACGAACTCCAACGCTTTGCCCGTGATCTCCTCTACGCGCCGCAGCGATTCGGTCGAAGCGTTGCAGAGATTGTCGTAGACGCACACTTCGTAGCCGGCTTCGAGCAGTTCCACGCAGGTATGCGATCCGATGTAGCCTGCACCCCCGGTGACAAAAATTTTTTGAGACATGAAGATCTTCCTTTTTATTGCATCGAATTTATCACAGAGGCTTGTTGGAAAATCATTTCGATTCTTC
>CAYUXG010000175.1:0-2613 GCA_964448735.1 uncultured Nitratifractor sp.
CTCTTTGGCCAGATATTTTCCGGTGTAGCTTCCCGTCTCTTCCCAATGTTCGGCCAGCTCTTCGGGCGTACCCGTCGCGACGATGCGGCCGCCCTTGTTGCCCCCTTCGGGGCCCATATCGACGATGTAGTCGGCGTTTTTGACCATGTCCAGGTTGTGCTCGATCACCACCACGCTGTTGCCCAGCTCCACCAGATGGTGCAGCACCCCCGTCAGGCGATCCACGTCGGCGAAGTGCAGTCCGGTCGTAGGCTCGTCGAGGATGTAGAGGGTGCGGCCGGTATCTTTGCGGCTGAGCTCCTTGGCGAGCTTGATGCGCTGGGCTTCGCCGCCCGAGAGGGTCGTGGCGTTTTGGCCCAGCTTGATGTAATCAAGCCCCACGGCCATCAGCGTGCCCAGCTTGGAGGCGATGGCGGGAATCGCCTTGAAAAACTCCATCGCTTCGGCGACGCTCATATCCAGCACTTCGGCGATGTTCTTGCCCCGGTAGCGCACTTCCAGGGTCTGCTCGTTGTAGCGGGCTCCCCGGCAGGCGTCGCACTCGACCATCACGTCGGGGAGGAAGTGCATCTCGATCTTGATCTGCCCCTCTCCCTGGCACTTTTCGCAGCGCCCGCCCTTGACGTTGAAGCTAAATCGCCCTACTTTGTACCCCCGCAGCTGCGCCTCCTTGGTTTGGGCGAAGAGTTTGCGGATCTCGTCCATGACGCCGGTGTAGGTGGCGGGGTTGGAGCGCGGTGTTCGGCCGATGGGGCTTTGATCGAGGTAGATCACCTTGTCCAGCTGCTCGAGTCCCTCGATCTCGACCCCTTCGATGCGGGTGACCTTGCGGGCGCGGTTGAGGATCTCTCGGGCCACGGGCAGGAGGGTCTGCAGGATCAGCGAACTCTTGCCGCTGCCGCTGACGCCGGTGACGCAGACGAAGTTGCCCAGGGGGAAACGGGTGGAGAGGTTTTGGATGTTGTTGATGGTAACGTTGCGGATCTCGAGCCAATGCTCCCTGGCTTTGTCGCCGTGGGGATACTCGATGCGCTTTTTGCCGTGAAGATACTGGGCGGTGAGGGTCTTGGCGCGTTTGAGCTTCGCCGGCGTTCCGCTAAAGACCACTTCTCCTCCGTACTCCCCCGCTCCCGGGCCGATATCGACGATGTGATCGGCCGCCAGGATCGTCTCCTTGTCGTGCTCGACGACGATGACGCTGTTGCCCTTGTCCCGGAGGTTGTGCAGGGTGCGGATGAGTTTGAGGGTGTCACGCTCGTGCAGGCCGATGCTGGGCTCGTCGAGCACGTACATCACCCCCGTCAGCCCGCTGCCGATCTGGCTGGCGATGCGGATGCGCTGGGCTTCGCCCCCGCTGATGGTCCGCGCGTCCCGGCTGAGGCTCAGGTAGCCCAGACCCACGTCGTAGAGAAAAAAGAGCCGCTCGCGAATCTCTTTGAGGATCGGCTCGGCGATAAGCTTCTGTTGCGGACTCAGGTGGGCGAAGCGGCTCTCCTCGGCGAAGTAGGCGTAGCTCTCTTCGATGGGCATGTCGATGATCTCGGCGATGTTGTGGCCTTCGATTTTGACCGCCAGGGAGCGGGGGCGCAGACGGTGGCCGCCGCAGCGGTCGCAGACCTTTTCGGTCATGTACTCGGCCAGATCCTTCTCGTCGGTGAACATTTCGTGGGCGAACTTGACGACGCCGGGCCACTCCCTCTTGAGGCGGTGGCGTTTCCAGGTGAAGCTCACCGGTTCGCTCCCCACGCCGTAGAGCACCTGCTTGCGCTGATGCTCCTGCAGCTCCTCCCAGGGGCGATCGGTGGGAATCTCGTTTTGTTCGCAAAAGGCGGCCAGGAACTTGGCGTAGTAACTCTTGTTGAAGCCGTGCATGATCCGCACCGCCCCCTCACCGATGGAGCGCGACGAATCGATGATCTTGCTCATATCCAGGGTGTAGCGGATCCCCAGACCGTCGCAGCTCGGGCAGGCTCCCTTGGGGGAGTTGAACGAAAAGCTCACCGGCTCGAGCGGCTCGAAGCTCAGTTTGCAGTCGAAGCAGGCCAGATGCTCCGAATAGTGGAAATCTTTGCGATCGAGTCCCAGCTCTTCGTGGTTGAGCACTTCGATCTCCACCTCCCCGTAGCTCTCGCCCAGGGCCTTTTCGATATCCTGGCCGATGCGCTCTTTGGAGCCCTCCTTGACCACGACCCGGTCGATGACCACTTTGATCGTGTGTTTTTTGGTCTTAGCCAATTCGATCTCGTCGTCCAGGCGCACCATCACCCCGTCGATCATCGCCCGCACGTAGCCCTTGTGGCGCAGCGATTCGATCAGGTCGGCGAAGGTGCCCTTCTTTTCCTTGACCAGAGGCGCCATGATCACCAGCTTGGCCCCTTCGGGCAGGCGCAGTACCTCGGTGATGATATCGCTAGCGCTCATGCTGGAGATCGGTTTGCCGCACTGATGGCAATGCTGCACTCCGATGCGGGCAAAAAGCAATCGCAGGTAATCGTAGATCTCGGTGATGGTCCCCACCGTCGAGCGGGGGTTTTTGGAGGTGGTCTTCTGGTCGATGGCGATGGCGGGGGTGAGCCCCTCGATCTTGTCCACGTCGGGCTTGCCCACGCGCCC
>CAYUXG010000176.1:0-2603 GCA_964448735.1 uncultured Nitratifractor sp.
ACGGCGTTGACGCCGCCGAAGAAGAGGCTTTTTTCTTCAAATAGCGTAACTTCGTAGCGCTTGCGGGCCGCTTCGATGATCTCTGTGTCGTATCCCGGTTCGAAAAACACTTCTCCTTTTTCGTAATGGACTCTCGGGGCTTCGACGGCTTGGCGGATGTTTTTGCCGAAGTTCAGGTAGCGGTCGGCCACCTCCACGATTGCGCTGCGGATGCGGTTGCTCCCGGCACTTCCGAGGATGAGTTTGGGCTCTCCGTCTGCGTCCAGGACGAGGCTGGGAGCCATCATGGAGGGCAGGCGCACCCCTGCGGGCCAGCGGAAGAAACCGTGGGGATTGAGATCCTCTTCGCCCAGCATATTGTTCATCATGATCCCGGTGCCGGGGACGACGATGCCGCTTCCTTCGCCGTTGGTGGAGGTGACGGAGGCGCAGTTGCCCTCTGCGTCGATAACGCTGATGTGGGTGGTGTTGCCCCAGAGGTTGATGCGGGATTGTCTGCTTAGCAGATAGTGCGCGAGCAGTTTCTCATCCTCCAGGATGCGAGCGAGATCTTCGCGATGAAGATGGGGGTCGATATGGGTGGAGCGAAACTCCGCCGTCACGGCCATCGATTCGATCAGATCCCGCACATACTCCAAAGAGTAGGAGCTTGTGTACTTTCCTTCTTCAAGGAGCTTGAGTGTAAAGGCGATGAGGATGCCTCCCGCGGAGGGGGGAGGATTGGTCAGGAAACTCTCCCCTCGGTAGGAGAAACGGATCGGCTCCCGGACGCGGACGCGGTAGTTTTCCAAATCTTGCTTGCGCAAAATCCCCTCGTTCTCCCGGTAGATCCGATCGATTCTTTGGGCGATCTCTCCCCGGTAGAAGAGATCCGCTCCCTCCCGGGCGAAGGCTTCGAGGAAATCGGCGTAGTCGGGGTTTCGCACGGGGCTTTGCTCGTCGATGAGCTTCCCTCCGGGGGCATAGAGAGCCGCGGAGCCCTCCGTGGAGCGTAGAATCGGCTCGAGCAGTCCCACGAAACTTGCCTGCAAAGGAGTGAGACGGATCCCCTCTCGGGCATACTCCAGCGCGGGAGCGACGATGCGCTCCATCGGCAGGGAGCCCTTCTCTTTGTGGATGCGGTCGATGCCGGCGATCATCCCCGGCACCGCCGTCGCCCCCGCTCCGATATGAAACTCCTGGACCGTCGTGCCGAAATCGACGTAGATCGGGAAAAAGTCGGGGGTCTCCAGCCGTTTGGGCGGCACGTCGACGAAGAAGTCGTAGAGTTTCGCCTCCCCCTCCGTGCTGCGGGTGAGCATGAAGCCTCCGCCTCCCAGGCTGGTGAGCATCGGCTCGCACAGCGGGGCCGCTAGCATGGCGGCACAGGCCGCATCGAAAGCGTTGCCTCCCTCTTCGAGCATCCGGGCCCCCGCCCGTACGCTTAGGCGGTCTCCCGCCGCGATGACGCCTTTCATCCGATCAGCTCCTCCTCGATCACTTTTTTGAAATCCCCGGTCTCTTTGTAAATGCTGCGCAGTTTCCTCGCGATGGTCTGTTTGTCGATCAGGGCATGCAGCGCCTCGATATCGTTGGCGCTCCCCAACGCCTCGAAGCTTCCCGACCGCTCGATCTCTTCGACCAGATTGTGGGCCATCTTTCGCATCGGGATGACCCGGTCTCCGTGAATGAAGCTCCCCTTCAGCCCGTGACGCACGGCATTCCATTTGTTCTGTTTGCTGATCTGGCTGTAGACCCGACCTACGGGATACTGCGTGACATGGTGCAAAAGCGCCTGGTAAAAGAGTGCGATCAGCCGCAGACGCTCCCGGTCGTAAAAAGCGTCGCAGACCCGTAGCTCCACGGTGCCGAAGCCCTGATGGATCCGCACGTCCCACCAGACGTCTTTGGCGCTTTGGATCGTGCCGGTGGTATAGAGCTGATCCATCAAAGAGCAATACTCCCGATAGCTGGAGAAATACTCGGGGATGCCCGCGCGCGGAAGACGTTCGAAGATCTTGGAGCGATAGGATTGCAATCCCGTATCCTCGCCCAGAGTAAAGGGGGAGTTGGCCGAAAGCGCCAAAAAGAGCGGCAGGTAGTTGATCGAAGCGTTGTAGGCGCGCAGAGCGCTCTCTTCGTTGGGCATGGCGACGTGGATGTGCAGACCGCTGATGAGGAAGTTCTTGAGTACGATCTGCAATTCCCTGGCGAAGGCTTCGTAGCGGGGGTCTTGGAAGCGGCGATTGTCCTCTTTGCGCTCGAAAGGATGCGTCGCCAGTGCGGCCAGGCGGATCCCCTCGCCTTCGCCGATACGGGTGAGTTCGTGCAGGGCATGCATGACAAAATCCGCCGCTTCGTCGGCACTGCGACACACCGGCGTGACGATTTCGATCATCGACTGCAACAGCTCCTGATGTACGTGCGGGCGCAGCTCATCGGGGAGATGTTCGAAAAGATAGGGGGAACGGTTCGCCGGTTTCATCGTCTTCGCATCGACGAGACGGACCTCCAGCTCCACTCCAATCGTCCAGGGATCCTCGGGATGGAAGATCGATAGATCGCAATGTCCAGACATCGCTTCCCCTTTTGTTTTCTCAATCATAGCGCAGGGAGGCTTTGGA
>CAYUXG010000177.1:0-2601 GCA_964448735.1 uncultured Nitratifractor sp.
AAATCCAACATCCAAAATCCAAAATCCAAAAAGCTCCGAGGGGTTCTTCGCCAAGATTTCCAAGCTCTCCTCGGAGGGCAACAGCGGCAAGATCGCTCAAGCTTTGGCGCACGAAGGAGTCCTTTTCATCCTGCTGCTTTTCTTCGTTGCGGGTCTGCTGCTGGCTCTGACCCCCTGCATTCTGCCCATGATCCCCATCCTCTCCTCCATCATCGTCAAGCAAGCGGGCAAAGAGGGCAAAGTCAGCCGCTCGACCTCCTTCCTCATCTCCCTGGTCTACGTCGTCTCCATGGCGGCGACCTACGCGCTCATCGGGATCGTGGCGGGACTGCTGGGCTTCGATCTGCAGGCGCATCTGGCCAACCCCTGGGTCATCATCCCCATGGCGGCGCTCTTCGTGGCGCTGGCCTTTTCGCTCTTCGGTTATTTCGAGCTGGGCCTTCCCGCCTCCTGGCAGAGCCGACTGACCAGAGTGAGTGACGAAGCCCAGGGCAAGGGGCTTGTGGGTACGGCGATCATGGGGTCGCTCTCGGCGCTGATCGTAGGCACCTGCACCGCACCGGTGATCAGCGGTGCGATCATCTTCATCTCCCAGACCGGCGATGCGGTGCTTGGAGGCATCAGCCTCTTCGTCATGGGCATCGGCGCAGGAATGCCGCTGCTGCTGGTGGGTGCCGGCGCCGACAAGCTGGTCCCCAAACCCGGCGGATGGATGACCCGGGTCAGCCAGATCTTCGGTGTCATCATGCTGGCTATGGCCCTCTACGTCATGCGGGGCATCCTCTCGCCCTTCTGGTTCCTCACGCTCAATGCCCTGCTCCTGATGGGTTCGGCCCTCTACATGGGCGTCTTCGACGACAGCGACAAGCGCCGGGGCGCGACGAAGCTCTTCCAGCTCTTCGCCCTCGTTTTGCTGATCCTCGGAACCGTGCTCTTCGTCGGAGCTCTGGCGGGAGCCAAATCCGTGCTTAATCCGCTAGAGCCTTTCACCGCCGCTTCCCAGGGCAGTGCCTTCGCTGCGAACGCCCAAAAAGAGAGTCTCCTCGTGCCGATGCAGCAGCGCCGCGGATACACCCTACAGCGCCTACGCAAAGAGATCGCTTCCGCCGCGGCAGAGGGCAAGCCCGTCGTCGTCGATATCGGCAAGGAAAACTGCGCCGCCTGCAGCGAGCTGGAGCACATCACCTTCCCCAACCCCAAGGTCCAGCAAGAGCTCAAGCGCTTCAAATTCCTCCAGATCGACATCACCCAGGATACTCCCGAAGAACAGGCCATTCTCAAACACTACGGTCTCTTCGGCGCTCCGAACATTCTCTTCTTTGACAGCAAGGGCAAAGCGCTCCCGGAGAAGTTCCAGGTCGGTTTCGTCAAACCTGATGCTTTTGTGAAGCGGCTGAAAGAGGTCCGCTGATAAACACTCCTTGACAAGAGTCAAGTAGAATGCCGTTTTTAAGATGCTAAAATCTAAATAAAAAGTGATATTTGGAAATGCTTCATAAATTGATCAGTGGGTTGATTGAAAAGGGAGTGAAGACTCTTGACGGTGACAATCTCTCCTATCGTAGGGAGGCCCTAAGAGAAATCTATGTTTACTCTCCCCGTACATTAAAGCTGCTTGTGATTAGCACCTTGGCTTTGTGTGCACTCTATTATTCCCATGTGCCTTTTTCGATTTTATGCGGATGGGCCGGAGCCTTGATTTTTCTTACCGTATATCGTCTGAATCGATTGCAAGCTTCCCGAAGTGATGATGCATTTTTTAGCGGGTATCCCGACGAAGAGAAGATCGCCACTCGCTATCGTCACTACTATCTACTTGCAATGCTCAGTGCACTGCTCATCTCTCTGGCTCCCCTGCTTTTCCTACCCCATTTGCACGAAATGACCATGCGATACATTCTTATTGTTTTCATCATGGGCACTTCAACCGGAGCGGCCATCGCTTTTTATACGAGCAGATTCCTGATTTTAAGTTACCTTTTGCTTTTGAACCTCCCGTTGATTCTCTATTACTTGACTTCTGTCCATCAACCGAATACAGGAGTTTTTGCGCTCGTCATCATACTCTACAATGTCGTGATTGCTCTCCTTGCCGACAAAACCAGAACGATTCATTTCGAACTTTTCCGAAAACGCCGTTATTTGCATCTCAAAGAGCGGGAGCTCAATGCACTTTTCGACCAGACGCCTACGCCGATCTTCTATTTCGATACCGATTTGAAACTTCGTAAATGGAACAGGGCTTTGGAGAAGCTCTTCGACGTTCTCCCCAAAGATTTGGAAGGGTTTGATCTGACTCGTCTTCATTTCAACCCTACCATCGATGTTCTTTCACATGTTATCCGTACCCAAAAATCCTATGAATACGAAGGTCTCTATCAAGCAAGCTTTTCCAATCGAAAATATTGGATTCGTGCCAACGTCGTCCCACTCTACGATGACGATCGGCACTTGATTGGAGGAATCGTCAATATCCAAGACAAAACAGTGGAAAAGACGATGATGGAAAATCTGGAGAATTTTGCCATTTACGACACCCTCACGGGCTTGTCCAACAGGCGTAAACTCATGGAAGATCTCCAGACCCTCATCGATCGCGAA
>CAYUXG010000178.1:0-2600 GCA_964448735.1 uncultured Nitratifractor sp.
AAAGAGATCCCCGACGACATCCCCAAAGTGTCGATCGAGGCGGGGACATGGATCTGCAAAGCTCTCGTCGATGCGGGGTTGGAGCCCTCCAACTCCCAGGCGCGCCGCGACATCAAGCAAGGAGCCGTCCGCATCGACAAACAGAAGATCGCCGACGATCAGATGAAACTCGAGCCCGGAGAGTATATCCTCCAGGTAGGCAAACGAAAATTCGCACGCGCCAAGGTGGACTGATATGGAACTCAAGCCTTTGAAAATCGGAAAATACGTCATCGAAAAACCCATCATCCAGGGAGGAATGGGCCTGGGGATCAGCTGGGACCGCCTCGCCGGAAGCGTCAGCCGGGAAGGGGGCCTGGGAGTCATCAGCTCCGTGGGTACCGGGCTCTACCAAAACCGCGCTTACTGCGATACCCTCATGGCCGACGGCCGCCCTTACGAAGTGGAAAATTTCTACTCCCGCCGTGCGCTCTTCGCGATCTTCGAAAACGCCCGCAAACTCTGCGGGGAGAAGCCTCTGGCATGCAACGTGCTCTACGCCATCAACGATTACAACCGGGTCGTGCGCGACTCCTGCGAAGCGGGAGCGAACATCATCATCACCGGTGCGGGCCTGCCCCTGACCATGCCCGAGGCGACCCGGGATTTCCCCGACGTGGCGCTGGTGCCCATCGTTTCGACGGCCAAGGCCCTGCGCATCCTCTGCCGCCGCTGGGAGAAGGCCCACGGCCGACTGCCCGACGCGGTGATCGTCGAAGGACCCCTCAGCGGCGGCCACCAGGGCTTCAAGTACGAGGAGTGCTTCAAGCCCGAAAATCAGCTCGAAGCGATCCTCCCTCCCGTCGTGGAAGAGGCGAAAAAATGGGGGGAAATGCCCGTCATCGCCGCCGGCGGAGTCTGGGATCGTTCCGACATCGACCGGATGCTGGAGCTCGGAGCCGACGGTGTGCAGATGGGGACGCGCTTCATCGGCACCGAAGAGTGCGACGCCAGCGAAACCTTCAAGCGCAAAATTCTCGAAGCCAAAGAGGAGGATATCAAGCTCTTCAAATCTCCCGTGGGCTATCCCGCCCGAGGGGTCAAGACGGAGCTGCATCGCCGCATCGAGGAGGGGACCGCTCCCAAGATCGCCTGCATCTCCAACTGCGTCGCCCCCTGCCACCGGGGCGAAGAGGCCAAAGCGGTGGGCTACTGCATCGCCGACCGCCTCAGCGACGCCTACGAGGGCAAAGAGGAGAGCGGCCTCTTCTTCACCGGGGCCAACGGCTACCGCCTCAACGAGATCATCACCGTCAAAGAGCTGATGGACAAACTGGTTCATGGCGAGTAGGCGCTCCTCCGTTTTCTCCGCATTCCTGCGGATTTTTTTTCTATTTTCCGCGTTTGTCCTCTCCCTTCCCGCCGCCAATACGCTGAAGTCGATGGAGATGGGCTACAACCGTCTGGTGCTTCATTTCTCCAAACCCTTCTCCAAAGAGGAAGTGCATGATTTCGTCCTGCAGGGGCGCGGTAGCGTTCGCTACGTCTTCGACCTTCGGGGGGTGCGGCTGGGCCGGAGAAATCTAGCCTCGGGCCTGAAGTACGGCTCGAGCATTCGTTCCATCCGAGCCGCCCAGTACCGCAAAAGCACGGCGCGTATCGTCGTCGAGACTCCCGAACCCTATGCCATCGCCCACTACCCCCTCTCCGATACGGCCTATGCCATCGTCCTACCCAAAGGCTCCAGCGATCTGGGAAGCTCGATCAAAGGGCTCTTCGCTTCGCTGCATCCGCAGAAGTCCTCCTCGGGATCTTCCTCCCGGAGCTCCAAAAAGAGAGCCTCTTCCAGGAAGAGCACCCAAGCTTCTGCTCCTTCCCGGCCCCGGGCTTCCCTGATGAAAAAAGCGCCGCCCCATCCCCACCGCCGCTACCGGATCATCGTGGATCCGGGTCACGGAGGCCATGACACCGGCGCCCTCGATCCCACGCACCGCTACGTGGAGAAGCGCGCCGTGCTGGCGATCGCTCTGCGTCTGAGAAAGCATCTCAAAGCGATGGGCTTCAACGTGGTGATGACCCGAAGCTCCGATCGTTTCATCAAGCTTCACCGCCGCACCCGCTACGCCAACCTCAAGCACGGCGACGTCTTCGTCTCCGTCCATGCCAACGCCGTGGGCCGTCTCAGTCGTGCGGGCAAAGTCCACGGGATCGAAACCTACTTCCTCTCTCCCGCTCGGAGCTCCCGTGCCCGGCGCGTCGCCGCCAAGGAGAACTCCATCGCTTTCACCAAATCCTACCGCGACAGCATGAACAGCTTCATCAAGACCCTCACCCGCTCCAAGATCATCCTCTCCAACAAACTGGCCCTGGATGTGCAGAGCCATATCCTCACCGAGCTGCGTAGCCGCTACCGGGGTGTGGAGGATGGCGGCGTGCGTCCCGCACCTTTCTGGGTCCTCGTCGGCGCGGAGATGCCCGCCATTTTGGTCGAGACCGGCTACATCACCCACCCCTGGGAGAAAAAACGCCTCTACGACCCCCGCTACCAGGATCTCGAAGCTAAAGGGATCGCCGAGGGAATCGCCAGATTCCTGGCCAATCGTGAAAAAGAGCTGGAGTAG
>CAYUXG010000179.1:0-2592 GCA_964448735.1 uncultured Nitratifractor sp.
TATCAGGTGCAGCAGATTCTCCGGCGGATGGGGCATCCCGCGGTGATCGACCATGCCGGGGGGATCGTCTCGTGGCGCGGGCCGATCGAGGGAGGTTCCTATGGAGGTGATTGATCTGCTGATCCGTCTGCTCTCGGCCCCTTCGGTCACGCCCGACGATGCGGGCTTGATGGCGTTTATCGAAGAGTATCTTCCGGAGTATGAAGCGATCCATCTGAACGAGGGAGGGGTGAAAAACCTCTTTCTCTCTCGGAAATTCGGCGAGGGGGAGCATCTTTGCTTCGCCGGGCACGTGGACGTGGTCCCGCCGGGAGAGGGGTGGCACAGCGATCCCTTCGTCCCGTTGCTGCGGGAGGGGGAGATCGTCGCCCGGGGGGCGCAGGATATGAAAAGCGGCGTCGCGGCCTTCGTGGAGGCGATGCGCCGGGCGGAGCGTTTTTCGGGGACGCTTTCGTTGCTGCTCACTTCCGACGAGGAGGGAGAAGCGCGCTACGGCACCCGGATCATGCTCGAAGAGCTCAAACGGCGGGGGATGCTTCCCGACTATGCCATCGTGGCGGAGCCTACCTGCGAAGAGCGTTTCGGTGACGCTATCAAGATTGGGCGGCGGGGATCGATCAACGGAGTGATCGAAAAGCGGGGGCGTCAGGGGCATGCCGCCTACCCGGAAAAGGCGCTCAATCCCATCCACAAGGTTGCCCAGGTACTGCCGCAGATGGCGGGGGTCAATCTGGATGAAGGGGACGAATATTTCGCTCCGAGCCAATTCGTCATCACCGACATTCGCGCCGGAATGGAGGTGACCAACGTCACCCCGGGGAAACTGAAGATGATGTTCAACGTGCGCAACAATACCCATACCGATCTCGAAGACGTGGAAGCCTTCGTCCACCGCTACTTTTCGGGGATGGATTACGATCTGGTGCTCAACCAGTCGGCCCGCCCCTTTGTTACCGACCCTGACACCCGTGTGGTGCGGGTGCTCGACGAGGCGATCCAGGAAGTCTGCGGCAGTGCCCCCAAGCACTCCACCGCCGGCGGGACCAGCGATGCCCGCTTCTTCGCGGAGTACGGGGTCAAGGTGGTCGAATTCGGCGTGCGCAACGATACGATCCACGCTCCCGACGAACGGGTGGGGATCGACGAAGTGGAGGGGCTCTACCGGGTCTTCCGCCGCGTGATCGAGAGATTTTGATGGAGCTTTGGTGGATTCTCCTGCTCTCCTTCCTGGCGGAGATCATCGAGGTTGGATGGCAGTATGCGGATCGTTTCGATCGGGTGCTCGAGCGGATCGATGCGCTCTACCGCCGTTCGGTCTTTTTGCTGCTGCTTGGGCATACGGGCTATCTCTATCTGCTCTACGTCTCGTTGCGCTACGATCTGCTCGACTGGCCCATCATCCTGGCGATCGCGCTCAAGACCCTGGATATCTTCACCAAGATCGAACTCATGCGCCGGCTCCACGGTGAAGGGGAGTGGGACCCCGCCCTGCGCCAGATGATGCAGATGCCCATTCCCCTCTGGCTTTGGCTGCTTGGCCCGCTGACCTACCCTTGGCTGATCTACCTGGGCTTCCTCTACCGGTAGAGCCGGGAGCCTTCTGCGTTGACATTTAAGGCCAAAAAGGATTATAATGCCGCTACTTACAAAAAATGTGCTTCAAAGGCCGAACGCGGTCGTAGAGTGAACATCATCCCGAATTTCATCTCTCTGCACAGTTAATTTGGTACACCATTCTCCGAATCTTTTAATGAGGAAACCGACACAGTCATGGAAGAAAACCGTAAAAATCAGCAAAAAAATCAGAACCATAACGGCCGAAAACAGCATCAGCGCACCCATACGCCGGTGGAGGGGTACAAGATCGAAGATCTTCAGCAAAAACCCCTGGACGAACTGGTCGAGATCGCCCGCAAACTCAAGGTGGACAACCCCAACGAGTACCAGCGCAAGGATCTGATCTTCGAAATCCTCAAAGCCCAGGTCAGCCAAGGGGGATACATCCTCTTTACCGGCATCCTGGAAGTGATGAACGACGGCTACGGTTTTTTGCGCTCCATCGACGGCAACTTTGCCAACTCCTCCAACGATACCTACGTCAGCTCCACTCAGATCAAGCGCTTCGCCCTGCGCAACGGCGACATCGTCACCGGGCAGGTGCGCGCGCCCAAGGAGCAGGAGAAATACTACGCCCTGCTCAAGATCGAAGCGATCAACTACCTCCCCCCTGAAGAGTCCAAAAAGCGTCCCCTTTTCGACAACCTGACGCCGCTCTATCCTCAGGAGAAGCTCAAGCTCGAGTATCATCCCATGAAACTCACGGGACGGGTGATCGACCTCTTCGCCCCCATCGGCAAGGGTCAGCGCGCCCTGATTGTGGCGCCTCCGAGGACAGGAAAGACCGAACTGCTCAAAGAGGTTGCCCACGGGATCTCCCACAATAACCCCGACGCGGCGCTGATGGTGCTGCTCGTCGACGAGCGCCCCGAAGAGGTCACCGACATGCAGCGCAGCGTGCGGGGGGAGGTCTATGCCTCGACCTTCGACCTGCCGGCGCAAAACCACGTGCGTACCGCCGAGATGGTGATCGAG
>CAYUXG010000180.1:0-2587 GCA_964448735.1 uncultured Nitratifractor sp.
GAGAGCATCATCATGCCGTAGAGCGTCTTGGTGCTACGTTCGGCGATGTAGGTGGGGATGGTCATCAATGCGATGACGAGGATGAGGCCGACGACCTTGATGGAGACGACGACGGTGAGCGCGGCAAGAATCAGGATCATCAGGTAGATAAAGTTGGCGGGGATGCCCCGTAGGGCGGCATAGTTGCTGTCGTAGGAGACGGCCAGGATCTCCCGATACCAGCGATGGACGGCGAAAAGAATCAGCAGCAAAAGGACGCCCATGAAGCCAAGATCGCTGCGGCTGACGGCCAGAATGGAGCCGAAGAGATAACTCATCAGATCCACATGGTAGCCGGGGGTCAGATCGACGAAGATCACTCCGATCGCCATCCCTACGGCCCAGACGAGCCCGATGAAGCTGTCGGTGCGATGGCGCTGCTTGAGGGTGAACCAGGCGACGAGCAGTGCCGCACCCACGGCGAAAAGGGAAGCTCCGAAAAAGATCGGAAGCCCGAAGAAGATCGCCATGCCGATCCCTCCATAAGAGCTATGGGCGATGCCGCCTGCGAGAAAGACCATGCGATTGACGACGATCAGCGATCCGATGATTCCGGCGGCCAGGCTGACGAGCACGCCGGCGATCAGGGCATTTTGGATGAAGGTGTAGTGCAAAATCTCCATCATCGTCTCTCTCCCAGCATCTGCATCATCTCCACTTCGCAGAAGTGTTTCCCCTCGGGGGTTTCGAGCCGGATCGGCGTGGCGTGCAGATCATGGAGGTATCCTTCGCGGTTGAGGTAGAGGACTTTGTCGGCGTAGTCGGTGATGAGGCTGAGGTCGTGGCTGACGACGACGATGCTCATCTCTTTTGTCAAATCTTTGAGCAGATCGAAGATCTCCTTCTGTCCTTTGGCGTCGATGCTGGAGGTGGGCTCGTCCAGGATCAGCATCTCGGGGTGAGCGCAAAGTGCGCGGGCGATCATCACCCGCTGGCGCTGGCCTCCCGAGAGATCGCCGATACGACGTTCGAGAAAATCCTGCATTCCGACTTTCTGAAGCGTCGTATAGGCGCAGCGCCGCTCTCCTTCGTTGTAACGGACGGGAAAGAGGCGCTGCAGCAGGCTCTCTCCCTCTCGATGGGGAGCGCGGTTGCCCATCATCACCACGTCGAGCAC
This sequence comes from uncultured Nitratifractor sp., assembly GCA_964448735.1. Classification (GTDB taxonomy): domain Bacteria; phylum Campylobacterota; class Campylobacteria; order Campylobacterales; family Sulfurovaceae; genus Nitratifractor. Next base: position 1,157 of record CAYUXG010000180.1, read on the forward strand.
GCGGATGGGGAACTCCAGATTGACGTTGGTGTTTTGCGGGACGTAGCCGATGCGGCCGCGGGCGGAGAGGGGATCGCTCCCCAGGATACGGATCGACCCGCGGGTAGGGCGGAGCTCCCCCATGATCAGTTTGATCAAGGTCGATTTGCCTCCGCCGTTGGGGCCGATGATCGCCAGAAATTCGTGCTTGTCGAGGGTGAAGTCGATCTGTTCGAGGACCGGTTCGTCCCGATAGGAGAAGCTTAGATCTTCGACTTCGAGGACCTTCACTCGGCGGCTCCAGCGATGGCCTTGGCGAGGCGGAGGAGATTGTCGCTCCAGTCGGCGGCCAGGGGAGAGATCTTGATGACGGGGATATGAAGCTCTCCGGCCAGGAGTCGGGCGCTCTTGTCGGAAAACTCCGGCTGGACGAAGATCGCCCGGATCCTCTCTTTGCGCGCTTCGTCGATGAGCGCCATGAGTTGGCGAGGCTTGGGGGCTTTGCCCTCGATCTCCACGGGGATCTGCAGCAGGCCGTACTCTCGGGCGAAATAGCCCCATGCGGGGTGAAAGACCATGAAACGGCTATGCGGAGGAAGGACGGAGAGAATTTTACGAATCTTTCGATCGGTCTCGTCGATCCGGGCATCGACTTTTTTCAAGTTGGCGAGATAGAGATCCCGATGCGCCGGATCGAGTTTCTCCAGGGTTTGGGCGATCTGTTTCGCCATGATCTTCAGGTTCGAAGGAGCCGTCCAGATATGAGGATCGAGCCCGCTCTCTTCGTGTTCTCCTTCATGATCCGCTTCATGGTGATGATGGCCGGCCATGGGAAATTTTTGAATCGGCGCACTCAGATCCACGATCTTCATTCGGGGATTTTGGCTTTGAAAGCGCGGAAGCCATGCCTTTTCGAACTCCACCCCGACGGCGAAATAGCAGTCGGCGTTCTCTACGGCACGCATCTGTGAAGCTTTGGGTTCGTAACTATGCGGAGAGCTTCCGGGAGGGACCATGACGGAGACCTCGACCTCCTTCCCTCCGATGCTCTCGACCAGACTCTTGATCGGTGGGATGCTTGCGATGCAGTGGATTTTCGCCGTCAGAGCAAAGGTCAGTGTAAAAAGAAGAAAAAAATAGCGCATTCAAACTCTTTCGGATGGTGAACTTTTGGAGGGATTATATCAGATTTGGAGAAAGACGAGGCTCAGGTAGGAGCCTCTAAGCTATTTTATAGTTCGACATAAAGGAGGAGGAATCACTATAAAATCAATCAATCAAAAGGAGAAAAATGAATCGTGGCGCGGCGGACGGGACTCGAACCCGCGACCTCCGGCGTGACAGGCCGGCATTCTAACCAGCTGAACTACCGCCGCACGGTGGTGGTCGCTAGTGGGCTCGAACCACTGACATCTACCTTGTAAGGGTAGCGCTCTACCAACTGAGCTAAGC
>CAYUXG010000181.1:0-2582 GCA_964448735.1 uncultured Nitratifractor sp.
GGCTGCATCGCGCTGACCAACAAAGATCTCGACTGGCTCTGGAGTGCAGTCAAACCGGGAACTCCCGTCATTATCGAACGATGAGTCCTTCCGGCTCCAATCGCTACACGCCCAAACAGATCGAAAAGTACCGCCGCCAGAAATACATCGCCCAACTGGAAAAGATCGGGAAAAATCTTTTCCGGATGCTCCGCGACGAAGAGACGACCGCACGACAGTTTCAGCGCAAATTCACCGAACTTCTCGAACGCCTCGATACCCTCGATCCGATCCGCCTCGATACGGAGTATCATCGAGAAAGCGAAGCGCACTTTCGCAAGCTTTTCGATGAAATCCTCCGGGAGGGCCTGAGCCAAGAGGCATTCGACGCCATGCGCGAGGAAGAGTTAAGCAAACTCAACCGCCTTCAGAAGATGAGAAACCGCAGCAGTTACAAAAAGGAGAAACACCGATCCCGTACCGCAGAGGAGGGATGGGTGTGAATTTTCAGAGATAGAGGAAAACGGCGCAGGCGCCGACGAATACCCAAAGCAGGAGAAATGCCCGGCGGAAGCGTACGGCCGCGATCGAGAGGGGAAGGTAGATCCCGAGAACCCAAAGAGGCAAGAGCTCGGAAGCGGGCGCGGAGGGGAGATCCCAAAGTCGAAGCAGCAGCGGGTCGAAAAGGTCGCCGTGCCCGATGAGGTGCAAAGCGATGGCCAAAGGGTAGAAGGGGATAAAGAGCAGCGAGAGGATCGGGGAGAGCCACTGCCACCCGGAGAGGCTCGGAAAAAGCGCGTGCGTAACGGGGAGCATCAACAGCATGAGCCCCACGGGCAGAATCACCGAAGCAAAAAGCCGCATCGACCTCTCCCCCCAATAGTGCAGTAGAAGATAGATGTAAAAGACGCCGAGCACCGAGAGCCAAAACCCCATCGAAAGAGCAAGGGGCGGAAAGAGCAGAATCAGCAAGCCCGTGACCACGAGAAGGAAGGTGAAACTGCGCAGTTCGATGCCCAGAAGCAGCGCCGCCCATCCGACGGCGAGCATGGCATAGGAGCGCAGCAGAGACGGCGGCGATCCCGTCAGAAGAAGATAGCCTGCCAACATCGCCAGGGTGATGCTTCCCAGATCCAAACGTTCGTGACGCCAAGGGAAGTACCGATCCTGCAAGAGGCGGTAGAGCGGGGCCAAAAGCAAAAAGAGCATCCCCCAGAGAATCCCCAGATGAAAGCCGCTCAGCGCCACCAGATGGCTGATGCCCAGAGCCGCGATCTTTTGGCGAAGTGCCCGATCGAGAGGTGCGGCGAAAAAGATCGCTTGGTAGAAACGCGAAATCTCGGGATCTTCGTGCTGGGCGCCGACGCGTCGGATCAGGAGTTCTCTCAGCTTTGGAGGAGGGGTCTGGATGCTTTTGATGCGGGAGGGGAGATACCCGCCTCGTAGATAGTCGAGAAAGCCGAGCCGCTCGGGAAAGAGCTCTAGGCGTATCCGGCGTCCTAGCAGAGGCTCTTTGCGGTAGGTTTTGGTGTAGAACGTCTTTCCTGCATCCGTACGAATTTTGAGGATGCGATAGGCGTCGTGGGGATAGCTTTGCAAGACCGTGGCATGGGTGTAGTAGAAGGGGCGGTCGATGAAATCGCGGTACTCGTGGAAGATCCACCCCAGATGCAGAACAAGCAGCAGAATCCAGACGAGGAGAACCCGCAGCCACTCCCGCCGATCGGCGATGAGCGGGACTTTTTCGATGACCATCCTATCGGCCTACTTCCCCGGCTCGGCCGTTAGATCGGAGGGAGTTCGATCTTGCCTTCGCGCATGTCGATGTTGCCCTCTTCGTAAACCACTTCGAAGCCGGCCGAGGCGCGATCGGCATCGACGAAACGGGTGAAGCGCTTTTGGAAGATCAGATCCACCGTGCCGGTGGGGCCGTTGCGCTGTTTGCCGATGATGAGCTCCGTCTCCTCTTCCTGTTTGGCGCGGAAGGTGCTTTTGTACTCCTTGCCCTCGGCCTTGGCTTTCATCTCTTTTTCTTTCTCTTTAGCTTCGCGGTAGACGTCGTCGCGGTAGACGAAGAGGATGATGTCCGCATCCTGCTCGATCGCTCCCGATTCGCGCAGGTCGCTGAGCATGGGGCGTTTGTTCTCCCTCGATTCGAGGGAGCGGTTGAGCTGGCTGAGTGCGAGGATCGGCATCTGCAGCTCTCTGGCGAGTTGTTTGAGTCCCCGGCTGATTTCGCTGATCTCCTGCTGGCGGCCCTCCCGGTTGCCTTCGCCGCTCATGAGCTGGAGGTAGTCGATGATCGCCATGGAGATCTCGGGGTGCTGCATCTTGAGCTTGCGGAGTTTGGAGCGCACGTGGTGGATCGTGGCATAGCCGGCGTCGTCGACGAAGAGCTTGCGCCGGGAGATCTCCTCTACCGCTGCCGCCAGCTGTCCCCACTGCTCGTCGTTGAGGTCGCCGACGCGAAGCGACTGCAGTGGGATGGAAGTCTTGGCCGAGAGCATCCGCAGCATCAGCTGCTCGGCGGGCATCTCCAGGGAGAAAAAGGCGACCCCCTCGCCTCGTTCGATCGCTTTAAGAGCCATGTTGAGCGTCAGTGC
>CAYUXG010000182.1:0-2580 GCA_964448735.1 uncultured Nitratifractor sp.
CCGCCGGGGATATAAATCAGCGCCGGGAGTGTCGTATTGCGGGTAAAGAGGTGCAAATTTCCCACGGAGACGGGCGCGGCCTCTGCAAGGGGATGTCTTTTCGCATGAGGTGTTTGGGGTTTGGAGGTGTTGCGTGATAGGGAGGAAGCGGGGGAGGAAGTTTGTGCTTTTGGAGTGCTTTGCGTATTGGCAGGTGACGGGGTGATCGTACGGAGTCGGCTGTCATGAAACCACCAAAATAGCAGAGGCAGCAGAAGGAGAAGAAAGAGGGAGAGTCCCCACCATTGTTTCCTATGCATTGCCAGTGCTTCTCCTTTTCTTTTCGGGGCGCTTCTCGTGAACTCTTTTTATTGTATAGAAAAATGGGAATGATTTGATAATGATATACTTTTCGTTATGAAGATTCTGTTGCTGGAAGATGACGAAGTGTTGGCGGAGAGTCTCCAAGAGTATCTGGAGATGGAGGGATTTGAGGTCGATCGCGTGAGCAGAGGCGAAGCCTTTTTCGAACGTAGTTATGAGGAGAAGTATGACCTCTATATCCTGGATATCAACGTTCCCGACCTCAACGGCCTGGAGGTACTTCGGGCGATGAAGGAGGCGGAGGATTCAACGCCGGCGATCTACATTTCGGCGCTGACCGATATCGCTTCCATGACCCGGGGATTCGATCTCGGGGCCCTCGATTACATCAAGAAACCCTTCGATCCGGAAGAGCTGGTGTTGCGTATCCACCGTCACTTCCGATCTTCCCAAAGCGCTCAAGAGGCTTTGCGTTACGGCCATTTTCGCTTCGATCCCGTATCGGGAAAGGTGGAGACGGAGGAGGGGGAGTCGTTTTACTTGGGCGAAGTGCAGCGGCGACTGCTGCAGCGCTTGCTGGAACGTCCGGGAGAGCTAGTGAGTTCGTCGGAGCTGATGGAGATGCTCGAACACCCCGGCCCCAATGCTTTGCGCGTGGCCATGGCGAAGCTCAAGAAAAAGCTGGGGCTGCGTCTGAAAAATGTTCGATCCCAGGGGTATCTGCTTGAAGAGATATGAGCTTGAGTCGCTGATCAAGAGCTTTGTGCTCTTTTTTCTTCTGATGGCCCTGCTTTACGGCATCGGGCTCTATGAAAATTACACCCAACGTATGGAGCAGTTGGATCGAAGCATCCTAAGCGAAATGAAAATCTTTAGCTACAAACCGACGACGGGAATGTTTCAAGTCTCCTTCCCTCCCCGCAAAGAGGGGCTCGAGTCCGGAGTGCTCCATCGAGACACTCGGGGGCTTTATGCCTATTTTGAGATTCCCGGTAGCAAGAAATATCTCATGCAAGTGCGCCTTCCGCGCAAAGAGTATTTTCTCAGAAGCGAAAGGGTCAAGAAAAAATTGCTGCTTTATATGCCTTTGTATCTGGCACTGATCGTACTTTTGGCGCTGCTGTTCTCTTTCTATGCCCTTTATCCGCTGAAAAAGGCTCTTGCTCTTAATGAGGAGTTCGTCAAAGATGTCCTTCACGATATCAACACCCCCTTGAGCGCGTTGCAGATCAATCTGAAGATTCTGCGCAAGCGTTTCGGGTCGCAGCGTTGCGTGGAGAGGATGGAGCAGAGCATCGAGACCATCGGCTCCATGCAGGAGAATCTCCGGGCGTTTCTCAACCGCCGGCCGTCGTCCACCGAAACCTTCTCCGTGAACAAACTTTTGCAAGACCGCATCGCCTATTTCCGGGGACTCTATCCGGGGATCGGATATGAGCTCTCCTTGAGCAAGGAGCTTGTATTGCGCAGCGACCGGGAAGCCTTTCGGAGGATTTTGGACAATCTTCTGGACAATGCGGGGAAATACAATGTAGAGCATGGTACGGTTCGGGTCGTATCGGAAGGGACGAGCTTGATCATCGAGGACAGCGGGATCGGGATCCGATCTCCCGAGAGAGTGTTCGAGCGGTATTACAAAGAGGGGGAGCGAGGCTTGGGGCTGGGGTTGGATATCGTACGAAAACTTGCGAAGGAACTGGGCATCGGCATCCGACTGGAGAGTGAAAAGGATAAGGGGACGCGAGTGACGTTGGATCTCTCGGGGGTAATACTCAGGTAACACTCTTTCTTTATGATTTCGATATCCAAAAAATCCAAGAAGGAGCGATCGATGAAAAAGATCCATCTCAAAACGGCGGCGATTCTAAGTGCACTGCTTCTCTCGGGCAACGCCCTGATGGCGGCTCAGGCCGCTGCAGACCAGGGAGCGAAGAGCGGCACGACGGCCAGCCAATCTCAAAGTACAGGAGAACAAAAAGGCACGAGCGGATCCGAAAAGGGAGACAAGGCAGAGACGGGATCTAGTCAGTCTGCATCCGGTCAATCAACGGGCGGGAAGAAAAATTCTACTCAAGAAAAATCTGCCGAGAGTGATCAACAGAACCAAGGAAGTGTGTTGCAGACGGCGGGAAGTATGGCCAAAGATGCGATGACCGGCGGAATGCAAGCTGCCCGGGGAGCGATGGCAACCGGCATGGGCATGGCCCAGGAAGCCGCCTCGACGGGTATGGCGGCCGCCCAGTCCGCGATGGGATCGATGACGGGTGAGGGCAAGGC
>CAYUXG010000183.1:0-2563 GCA_964448735.1 uncultured Nitratifractor sp.
ATCGGCGTCCTTTGTTGAAAAATTTGTCGAAAAACCCTTCGACGATCTTCATCGGGGTACGGGCGATGGCCAGAGCGCCCGAGGGGACGTCGTCGGTGACGGTGGTGCCGGCGGCGATGAGGGTCTCGTCCTCCAGCGTCACCGGAGCGACGAGTTGGCTGTCGCTGCCGACGAAGACGTTGCGACCGATGATGGTGCGGTATTTGGCTTTGCCGTCGTAGTTGCAGGTGATGACCCCGGCGCCGATGTTGGTGCCTTCACCGATCTCGGCGTCGCCCAGGTAGCTCAGGTGGCCGGCTTTGACCCCTTTGAGCATCGATTTTTTGACTTCGACGAAGTTGCCGATCTGACTGTTCGAAAGGTTGCTTTGGGGGCGGATGCGGGCCATGGGGCCGACGGAAGAGTCGCGGATGACCGCATCCTCGACGACGCTGTGGGCTTTGATATGGGTGTTTTCGATGCGGCTGCGACCGAGGATCTGCACGCCGCTTTCGAGTTCGCATTCGCCGAGAAACTCCGACCGGCTGTCGATGTAGATCGTCTCGGGCAGATGCATCGTTACGCCTTGCATCATCCAGTAGCGGCGGATGCGCCGCTGCATCAGCTCTTCGGCATGGGCCAGGTCGACGCGGGAGTTGACCCCTTTGAATTCCTCTTCTTCCACATAGACCGGCGTGACGCGCAGTCCCTCGTCCACGGCCATTTTGACGATGTCGGTGAGGTAGTATTCCCCTTGGGCATTGTCGTTGGAGAGGGTGGGGATGCAGCGCTCGAGCAGGGCGCGATCGACGCAGTAGACGCCGGCGTTGACGCTGCGGATACGTCGCTGCTCGGGAGTGCAATCCTTCTCTTCGACGATCTCCCGGACTTCTCCCCCTTCGATGACGACCCGCCCGTATCCCGAAGGGTCGTCGAGCTCGATGACGCTCATGGCAAGATCGCCCGGAGCATCGCTCAGGCGCAAAAGAGAAGCGGTCGTCACCAGCGGCATGTCGCCGTTGAGGATCAGCACCCGATCGTGGCGGAATTCGATCCCGCGAAGCGCTCCGCCGGTGCCGGGATAGCGTTCGGCATCTTGGCGGTGGAAACGGACCTTTTTGTACTCCGCTTCGACGGCTTCTTTGACGCGCTCGTATTGGTGATGCAGCACCACCGTCACGTCGTCGCTGACCTTCTGTGCGGCGTCGAGGGCATGAAAGAGCATGGGCTTGCCGCTGATGGGATGGAGGACCTTGGGCGTGGCCGATTTCATCCGGGTTCCCTTCCCGGCGGCGAGGATCACGACACTGATGGACATGGATTCTTCCTTCTTCTTACAAGAATTTTTATCATCTACTTAAGGCTTAGAAAGCAGAATTTTACGTGAACGAACCTTCCCTGCGACGAAACTTTCGTTACAATCTCTCCCTAAGCTTTGAGCTCCAAGCTTTCGGCTTTATGCTCTATTTAGAAATTATATCCAAAGGACTTAAAGCGTGAAGTGCCGGCATTTCGGCAGCTGCGGAAGCTGCACCCTTTACGATCTGGAGTACAGGCAGCAGGTAGATCGCAAGCACGATCGGGTCTGCGCACTCCTGGCCCCCTATTGGAGCGGTACCTTCGATCTCTACGACTCTCCCGAGAGTCACTATCGGGCTCGGGCGGAGTTTCGCATTTGGCACGAGGCGGGCCGCTGCGACTATGCGATGGGCAAGATGGGCAAGAACGGCTCCGTCGTGATCGAAGAGTGTCCCAAAGTGATCCTACCCATCGAGGAGCGGATGGGGCCTCTGATCGCAGCGGTCAACGCCTCCGAGGAATTGAGCCGCAAACTTTTCGCCGTGGAGTTTCTCGCCGCGACCACGGGGGAGTGCCTCGTGACGATGCTCTATCACCGTCCTCTCGAAGAGCCCTGGATCGACGAAGCTCGGCAGTTGCAGCGGCATCTGAACGCTTCCATCATCGGCCGCAGCCGCAAGCAAAAGGAGGTCTTGGATCGGGAGTACGTCACGGAGGCCCTGGAGATTGATAGTAAAAAATATTACTACCGTCACTACGAGGGGGGATTTACCCAACCCAACCCCTACGTCAACGCCAAAATGATCGCCTGGGCGAAAGAACGCGCCGCCGAAGTAGGCGGTGGGGATCTGCTGGAGGCCTACTGCGGTTTGGGGAACTTCACGATCCCTCTGGCGGAGCACTTCGAGAAAGTTTTGGCCACCGAAATCTCCAAAAACTCGATCAAAGCGGCCAAAGAAAACTGCAGTTTAAACCATATCAATACGATTGAATTCGTCAGGCTCAGCTCCGAGGAGATGACCCGAGCCCTGCGCAAGGAGCGCGCTTTCAACAGGCTCAGCCACGTCGATCTGGACGAATACGACTTCTCCACGGTTCTGGTCGATCCTCCCCGTGCCGGGCTCGACGATGCGACGAGAGAGCTTATTGCAGGGATCGAACATATTCTCTATATCTCCTGCAATCCCGAAACCCTGGCGAGAGATCTGGCAGAGTTGACCCGGACCCACCGGGTCAAGCGGGCGGCGATCTTTGATCAGTTTCCCCACACGGAGCATGTGGAGTG
>CAYUXG010000184.1:0-2562 GCA_964448735.1 uncultured Nitratifractor sp.
GGTTGTTCCGGTCGAAACCGACTTTGGCGTCGGTGAGCATGGAGCCGTCGAGGATCGGAATCGCTTTGAGAAGATACTTCTCTTTGGGATTCTTTACATCGGGGAGAATCACGTCTCCGTATTTTTTGGCTTCGGCGGGGCTCATGGTATAGACTCGGGCCGCTCGATCTTCGTCGACGGCCATCATTTGCAGATGCGCCGCCCGGGCGATCAGCTCGCGGATACGCTGCTCGTCGGCGGGCGTTTTGACCCCCGGCACTTCCACCAGGATCTTGTCCTGCCCCTGCTTGGCGACCGTGGGCTCGGCCAGGCCGAACTGATCGAGACGGTTGCGGATCGTATCGACGGCCTGGTCGATCGCCATCTTCTTGGTCCGCTCCACCTCCTTGGGCGTCAGGGTCACCGTGAAGGCTCCCCCCTGCTCCAGGATCACCGTCCCGGGAAGCTCTTTTTTCAAAAGCTCTTTGACTTTGGGGATGTCGTCGGGGTCAAGCACCTTGAAGGTCACCTTGTCGCCGTTGACGCCAAGCCCATCGATGACGATATCGTTGTCCTCCAGGACATATTTGATCGTTCCCGCCATCGACTTGAGCCGGGATTTGATCGCCTCCTCGCTCTTGACCCCCAGAAGCATGTGCAAGCCTCCCTGGAGATCCAGTCCCAGGGTGATCTTCTTGCCCTCTTTACTCTGGATCAGAGACGGGATCGAAAAGACCACGCCGAAGATCAGGGCGAAGATGAAAATCACCACCCGATAGTTGAGTTTCTGCATCCTCGGCCGCCCTTAGTCCTCGTTGATTTTGCGGGCGACGTAGCCGCGTTCCAGGCGCACGATCGTGGTGTCGTTGAGCTTGATCTTGAAGTACTCCTCCTCGGCTTTGACCACCTCGGCGATGAGCCCGCCGTTGGTGACGATGCGGTCGCCTTTTTTCAAGCCCTCCAACATCGCCTTGTGAGCCTTCTGCTGTTTTTGCTGGGGCCGGATGATGAGAAAGTAGAAGATGACAAAGAGTAGAATAAGCGGTAAAAACTGTGCAAGCGCGCCTTGAGACATGGAGATTCCTTTGCGTAGAAAAATTTCGAACTATTTTAGCAGGCGGAGGATAACAGCAGGCTTTTTCACCGCTTTGGCGGGTTCGCTCTTCCTCTTTCTCGCCTGGGCCGGAGACTCTTCCCCCTGGCTCGAAACTCCCGCCGCACTGCTCTTTTTTCTCCTCCTCCTGCGGGGGGATCGGAAGCTCTGGTTCTGGAGCGGTTTCTTTCTGGGGGTCTTCTGGTTCGGCTGGATCGGCGTCAGTTTTCTCCACTACGGCCACCCCTGGGCGATCCCTCTCGTGGCCCTCCTCGTCGCCTTCGTCTATGCCCTCGACTTCTGGATCTTCGCTCTATTGAGCGAAACCCTCGCCCGACGACTCTCTCGCACCTTTTCCCCCTCTCACCTTCCCATCCAAAATACGATCGACCATCGACCATCGACCATCGACCAACTTCTCGGCACTCCTTTCAAAGCCCTCTCCCTCCTCCTCATGAGCTATCTCCACCCCTTCGGCTTCGACTGGCTCAAGCCCGAACTGCCCCTCATCCACACCCCCTTCGGGATCGACAAACTCCACTTTGCGCTGCTGCTTTTTGCTCTGTGTCTCTTTCTTCTTGCCGCCCAAAAAATCCGAAAGAAACTTTCCTTTCTTTCCATTCTTCCGGCTCTGACCGCCCTGCCTCCGCTTCTGCTGGCCCTGCATCCGGGTAACGTCCAGATCCTCCATGCCGATCCCTCCGGCAAGATCGTCTTGGCAGGCACCCACGTCCCGGTCGAAAGCAAATGGCGAAGGAAAAATCTCCGCCCCCAGATCCAAAGCGTCCTGCAAAAAATCGACCGAGCCATTGCGCAAAAAGCCCGCCTCGTGCTGCTGCCCGAATCGGTGCTGCCTCTTTTCCTCAACCGAGACCCTCAGCTCTTGCAGGCTCTAAAGGAGCGCTCCCGACGCATCCATATCGTCCTGGGCTCTCTCTATACCGCCCACGGAGAGAACCGCAACTCCGCCTACCACTTCTACGACGGCCGATACACCGTCGCCGACAAGGTCGCCCTCGTCCCTTTCGGCGAGTACAACCCCCTCCCCTCCTTTCTCAGCCGCCTCGTCAACGAGATCTTCTTCGACGGAGCCCCCGACTACCGCCCCGCGAAGCGCCCCACCGATTTCCTCATCGACGGGAGACGCTACCGCAGCGCCGTCTGCTACGAAGGCACCAGCGAACGCCTCTACTCCCCGCCTCCCCGGCGCATTCTCCTCATCAGCAACGACGGATGGTTTGTTCCCTCCCAGGAGTTCACCCTTCAGCGCCTGCTCCTGGAGTATTACGTGCGCAAATACGGCACGACGATCTACCACAGCGTCAATATGGGAGAACCGTACATTCTGAAACCGGAGAGTTGAGTGCTTAGCGCTGAGTGCTGAGCGTTTAGAGTTTAGAAAAGTTACTCAGAAAATCCACCCCAATAACCAATAGAACCCTCTGAAAAATTGCCAAATCGTTCTTTGGGTCAAGTGCGACAAAGGAGCG